>NZ_JBOZGJ010000029.1:0-5552 GCF_050846835.1 Exiguobacterium sp. TDN 0502
AGGAATTGCACATCCCTGAGTGATGGCAATTCCTTCTTCTCGTTAAATTCAACTAGTTATGTCCCAGCCTCTTTTTTGCGCAAAAAAAGATCCGCCTAAGAGGCAGATCTAATCAGTTAGCGTGTATTGGCAATACGAGCCACTTCGAGCTGCTTTTCAATCTTCGCGAGAATCCGATCGATGGATTCTGGCTCGTTCAGTAAATCGTATTCGTCGATCGACAAACGAAGTACCGGGCAAATCGTAAAGTTATTGATCCAGTTCGTATAACGCTCATACATCTCTTCCCAATATTCGATTGGTGTCTGTTGCTCCATCTCACGTCCGCGAAGACGAATTCGTTCTAGTACTTGTTCGAACGAACCTTCAAGATAGATCAAAAGATCCGGGTGCGGGAAGAATGGTGTCATGACCATTGCGTCAAACAAACTTGAGTATGTCTCGTAATCCGTTGGAGACATCGTTCCTTTTTCGAAATGCATCTTAGCAAAGATCCCTGTGTCTTCATAGATCGAACGATCTTGGATGAAACCACCACCGTATTGGAAAATCCGCTTTTGCTCCTTGAAGCGTTCAGCGAGGAAATAGATTTGGAGGTGGAAGCTCCAACGCTCGAAATCATGATAGAATTTATCCAAGTAAGGGTTCGTATCGACTTTTTCGAGTGACGTCCGGAAACCAAGGGCATCTGCTAATCCGTTTGTGATCGTTGATTTACCGATTCCGACCATACCGCCGATCGTAATGACGGCATCTGCCGGGATGTTGTATTGTTCGCGTAGCTTCAAGTTCATGCGTGGTTCGCTCCTTCATATAATTCGTTCCGGATCGTCGTCAAGACGTACTCGAGATCTTCCGGTCGCTTGACGAAGTCGAGTGCATCCCCGTCGAAACGGATGATTTTGACTTCCGGATGTTTCGCTTGGTATTCCGTGACGAATGTCTCGTAATCCTCTGCCAATTGTTCAAGATAAGCACGTGACATGTTTTCTTCGATTTCTCGTCCGCGCAGTGCCACACGTTTCATCAAGGTGTCGATGCTTGCGTTCAAGTAGATGACAGCATCCGGTTTCGGCATGTCTGTCGTCAGGATCGAATAGATTTGTTCGTACTTCTCGAGATGCTCTACTTTAAGAGAGCGGTGTGCAAAAATCAAGTTCTTAAAGATATGGTAATCAGCAACGACAGAGCGTTGTTTACTGAGGTAATGACGTTCGATATCATCGAGTTGTTTGAAGCGATTGCACAAGAAGAACATTTCCGTCTGGAAGCTCCATTCTTCGATATCTTCATAGAACTTTCCAAGAAAGGGATTTTCTTCGACGATTTCGCGTAACATAGAAAAAGAGAAATGGTGACTGATGGCGTTCGCAAGTGATGTTTTGCCTACACCAATCGGTCCTTCAACCGTTATGAACATATACAATGACCCTCCGTTCAGCAAAGTGCAATTTATATTTTAGCACAAAGAAGTACGACTTGCTGAAGTTTCAAAAGGAGAATTTTTTTAGAGTGAGGAGTATCATCGATGGAACGACAGGAACACTACATGCGTCTTGCAATCGAAGAGGCGAAAAAGGCAGAAAAGATTGGTGAAGTTCCGATTGGATGTATCATCGTCAAAGACGATAAAGTCATCGCGACCGGTTACAACCACCGGGAAACGGATCAACAGGCGACGGCACATGCGGAGCTGATTGCGATTGAGGAAGCGTGCCGAAAGCTCGGGAACTGGCGACTTGAAGGATGTGAGCTTTACGTGACACTTGAACCGTGTCCGATGTGTGCAGGGGCGATCATGCTGTCGCGGATCGAACATGTTATTTTTGGTGCCGTTGATCCGAAGGGAGGATGTTGCGGAACGCTGATGAACCTGGTGCAAGACGATCGATTCAATCATGTCTCAGAGCTGACGAGCGGTATATTAGAAAAAGAGTGTGGTGAAATGTTGACGACGTTCTTTCGGGAACTACGTGCGAAAAAGAAAGCACGAAAGCGGGCAATGGGTTGCATCACACCAGATGAAACAGTATAATGAAAAAGCACTGAAACAAGGTGCCACTAAAAATCGATAAACCATTTGCCGTGCTAGGTGGGGATGTAGCGGTTCCCTGTCACTCGCAATCCGCTATAGCGAGACTGAATTCCATGTCGAGGGATATGATTGGTGTGGTCTGCCTCACGTAAGTAGCGTTGACGTTTGAGTCCTACGCAACAGATACCCATGAACCAGGTCAGGTCCGGAAGGAAGCAGCCTTAAGTGGTGCTCTCTGTGTGTTGTAGGGGTGCTTGGACTGAGCAGGCTGCGTGAGTAACGCATGTTGAACATATTTCAGAATATGGTGCGCGGCAGTTTAATTTTTAAAGACAAGTCTACAGCCGGTTTCGGTTGTAGACTTTTTTAGGTAAAATAGAATGAGGAACTTAAAAAGAGGAGGCGCAAACTTGGCCTATCAAGCACTATACCGCGTATACCGTCCACAACGATTCGACGAAGTCGTTGGACAAGCGCATATCACCCGTACGATCCAAAATGCATTGATGGAGGGACGGATGTCCCACGCCTATCTATTTTCGGGTCCTCGGGGAACGGGAAAGACCAGTCTTGCCAAAATCATTGCCAAAGCGATCAACTGTGAGCATGCTCCGGTCAAAGAACCGTGTAATGCATGTCCGACGTGTCTTGCAATCACAGAAGGATCAAGTCCGGATGTCTTCGAAATTGATGCGGCTTCGAATAACGGCGTAGATGAGATTCGGGAAATCCGGGATAAAGTCAAATATCCCCCTTCAGAAGCGACCTATAAAGTCTATATCATTGATGAAGTACACATGTTGTCGACAGGCGCCTTTAATGCACTGCTTAAAACACTAGAAGAACCGCCGGCACACGCCATCTTCATTTTAGCAACGACCGAACCACATAAAATCCCGGCGACGATCATCTCCCGTTGTCAACGTTTTGATGTGAAGCGGCATGAAGTTGACCAACTCGTAGAGCGGATGCAGTATATCTTAAACGATCAATCGATCGCGTATTCGGATACGGCCTTACGATTGATCGCCCGAGCGGCGGATGGTGGTATGCGTGATGCGTTGAGTCTACTCGACCAAGCGGTTGCTTTTTCGAACGGTGATCTAAACGATGCGGCTGTTCTTGAAGTAACAGGGGCAGTGGAAGATGAAGCGTTACTGAACATTGCCCGTGCTCTACATGAACATCAAGTCGATCAGTTGTTGCAGACGCTTGAGACGATGCAACGCGCGGGAAAAGACTTGAAGCGATTCGTAGAGGATCTCGTCTTCTTTTACCGAGACACTTTGTTGTTAAAAGCCTCTCCTACAGCTGTCGACTTGTTAGAGCGTGCTCGCCCGACGGATGAGTTCAAACAATTCGTCGAAGCGATTGAAGCGGAAACGTGCTTTACGATCATTGATCAGTTACATGACTGCCAGCAGCAGATGCGACTCACGAATCACCCGCGGGTACTCGTTGAGATTGCCTTCATTCAGATCGCGGAACAAGGGAGAACGACAGGGCAAATCGTCCAGTCGTTACAGCAGGAAGTCCGCGAAATGAAAGAGCAGATGCACCAATGGAAATCAAACGGTGTTCCGGCTCAAGAAGCAGCAACGCCGCAAGCGCAACCGAAGCGAAAACAAGGACGCCCGACCGTGCGGATCGCGAAAGAGCGGATTCGTCAAATGTTAGGACGAGCAGAAAAAGCCCAGCTACGTGAGATTCAAGAGAGATGGGATCATATCTTAAAATGGATTCTGAAAGAAGATGGACCAATCTATTCGTTACTCCATGAGAGTAAACCGGTTCTTTGTTCAGCCGATACGTTGCTGATTGAATTCGATGATGGCAAGGGATGGCACTTTGAACAGGTCATGACGAATGAACGAACTCGTTTCGTCATTGAAGAAGCGTTGTATGAAGTGTGCGGCGTCAAACGTGAAATTTTAGCGATTCTTTCGAAGGATTGGCATGAACTGAAAGCAGAGTTTGTTGCTAAGCGAAATAGTAGTAGTATAGAAGAGAAGGAAACCAAACAAGAATCGGAGAGCGATCAGTTATTGTCCGAGACGCTTGGTCGTTTTGGTGATATCGTAGAGTTCGAAGATTAAATTCGAGGAGGAATACAGATGCGCGGAATGGGAAACATGAACAATATGATGAAACAGATGCAGAAGATGCAAAAGGATATGGCGAAAGCACAAGAAGAGTTAAAAGATTTGACAGTGACGGGTACAGCAGGCGGAGAAATGGTCTCAGTCGTTGCAGATGGTCATAAAAATATCGTAGATGTCATCATTAAAGAAGAAGTCGTCGATCCAGATGATGTTGAAATGATTCAAGATCTCGTCTTAGCTGCAACAAATGATGCTTTGAAGAAGGTCGATGAACTCGTATCAAGTAAAATGGGGAAATTCACACAAGGTATGAATCTGCCGGGAATGTTTTAATTCGTAGGAGGAAACCACTTGCAATATCCTGAAGCGATTAGTCGTTTGATCGAAAGTTTTACGAAACTACCGGGGATTGGTCCGAAGACAGCGGTACGTCTAGCATTTCATGTCCTTGATATGGAAGAAGACGATGTCTTGATGTTCGGTAAGGCATTGGTCAGTGCGAAGCGTGATATTGCTTACTGTAGCGTTTGTGGAAATATCACGGATCAAGATCCTTGTTATGTATGTACAGATAAACATCGGAATCGCACGATCGTCTGTGTCGTCCAAGATTCAAGAGATGTCATTGCTATGGAAAAGATGCGAGATTATCAAGGGTTGTATCATGTCTTACATGGGGCGATCAGTCCAATGGAAGGGATTGGTCCGGAAGACATCAATGTATCGAGTCTTTTGACACGTCTCCAAGCGGATGAAGAGATTACGGAAATCATTCTTGCGACTAACCCGAATATCGAAGGGGAAGCGACAGCGATGTACTTATCGCGTCTCTTAAAACCGACGGGGATTCGGATTACGCGGATAGCCCATGGTCTTCCGGTAGGCGGCGATCTTGAATACGCGGATGAAGTGACGTTATCTCGTGCAATGGAGGGACGCCGCGAACTATGAGTTGGTTTCGAAAAAAAATTCGCCATGAGTACGACCAGCGTCTGTTAGAAGAATTAGCAAAAGCAAAAGAAGATTATTTGATGAAACGTCATCTTCTAGAAATCAGTTACGACGATTACGGTGACTTAGAAGCACAAATGAAGTTAGCGGAATCACTGTATTTCTTCTATATAAGCGAAGCAAAAAGAAGACGCGTCTCATTGATGATGAAGTAAACCGCAGCCATTCTTGTCTGCGGTTTTTATATGCTCAAAAAAACTACAAGTTATTTTAATAAAGTAGTTGCGCATGTCTAATTATCGTGATATATTAATTCATGTCCTTAAGAGGACGAGCGCTTACGGCAAACAAGTAAAAAACAATTTCGAAAAAAGTTGTTGACTTCTTGTTTCAGACTTGGTATTCTAATTGAGTCGCCAAAACAGGCGCGGACGAACTTTGAAAACTGAACGATGAGGCAAAAA
>NZ_JBOZGJ010000002.1:0-284386 GCF_050846835.1 Exiguobacterium sp. TDN 0502
TGACACCGAAAAAATACGGTGTACTGGCAGCCTAATCAAGGTGTTTTATATGTGTCTCATATTGCTAGGTCAGTCTATTGAACTGGAACGGTGACGCTGGTTTTTATGATGTCATCATGGAATTTGCATCATCCACTCTGAGACCCACTCTTCGATTTCGTGCTGTGACAGGACATAATCAGTTGCTCCGCGTGATAATGCCTCCGCTAGACAATCATTTTCTTCGTTTGTGACGATCAGGACATCGATTGCCGAGTCACGCTGTTGTTTCCATTGTTCCAACTGCTGAAAATCGTCTTCGGCGATTTGATCCAATGAAAGAATGGCTAGCTGTAGCTGGGCCGTTCGCTCGTCTTCGAGTGAAATGATCTCAAATTCATACTTCGGATGTTCAGACATCGTACGTGTACGCATCTCATCCAGAAATTGACGATCGCCCCGAATATAAACGGGTACCTTAGCAATTGACATCGTCTCAGAAAAGGCAACGACACGATTCCGACCTTTTCGCTTCGCTTGATACAGGGCTTCATCAGCTTCTGCAGTCATCTGAGCAAGGGTCGTATGTGATGCCGAGTACGATAATCCAATCGAAACCGTCACTTTTAATCCGTTTGCAAAAATATGGCGTTCAACTCGTTCACGTACTTTATCCATGTTCGCGACTGCGTGTGAGATCGTCTCTGCAGAAAACAACAGCATGAATTCCTCTCCACCAAACCGAATGAATTCATCATCAAGCCGGACTGCCTGCTGAACGAGTGTAGCGAGTTCCGTGAGTACGAGATCTCCTGTCGGATGCCCATGTAAATCATTGATTCGTTTGAAATGGTCCAAATCAAAGATTGCCATCCCAAATGTCCGGTGTTCTTGCTCTAATCGAGCAATGCGTCGATCAAACGCACTTTGAAGATATTTCCGATTATAGGCACCAGTCAACTCATCGACGAGAATCGTTGATGAGACGACCCGTAACTTACGAAGGAGCCGTGCCAGTCGAACATGCCGCTCTTCATTCTTGACCGATTCGTCCCAGTAGTCGTCCGCGCCAGCCTCGTAACTCGCTTGGCGTATTTCCGGACGATTTGGACCAACGACGATGACCGGCACGAATGATGACTCCATCTGCTTCATTAATTCCTTTAACAACGCTGGTGACTCTTCAATACATGTCTGATCGATGATGACCGCGTCGATCGCCACATCATGAGAAATCGCCAAGACATCTTCGATTGAACCGAAAAAGCGCGACATATACCGTGCCTGCTCAAGCGATTTTTTCCATTTGACGTTTTCAAGGAAACGCCGTGTGATCGTTACGATCAATTCCTTGCGGATTCGATTCGCCCGTGACCGTTCTGATAATTGATCAACGATCGGTTGTAATAATATTTTTACCACTTCTTGCGAAATCGATGGTTCCGTTTGTTCCCATGCTGGTTTTTCGCGTTTGACTTGATCGGCAAGCCCTTTAAAGAGCGTGTCCTTCCCAAGCCCCTCCATCCAACTGGCCAGTGCTAACAATTCTGCTTGCGGTACACGTGGCATCCGTAATAACGTCTCGACCATGATGATCGTTTGTTGCAGCTGTTTTTCTGTACGTTGTCGATTCAGTTCCATGAAATCCCCTCTCTTTCCATACATTCGAGTCCTCGGTCCACTCGAATAAAGAGAAAGCGAGGGAATTCCCCCGCTTTATCCGTTCACGCTTTTAAGTTCGGACGAACCATATCTGCTGGTACGATCCATTGATCATATTGTGCTTCTGTTAGTAAACCAGTCGCTAGTGCCGCTTCTTTTAATGTCGAACCGGACTGGTGTGCTGCTTTTGCGATTTTCGCCGCATTCTCATATCCGATATGCGGGTTGAGTGCAGTGACGAGCATCAGCGAACGTTCGACGTTCTCAGCGATGACGGACTGTTCTGGTTCGATTCCGATCGCACAATGGTCGTTAAACGAGTGTAGGGCATCTGTCAACAGACGGACAGACTGGATGAAGTTATACATGATGACCGGTTTAAAGACGTTCAGTTCGAAGTTTCCTTGACTTGCAGCAAAACCGATCGTCGCATCATTTCCGAGGACTTGCGCTGCGACCATCGTCAACGCTTCGCTTTGTGTCGGATTGACTTTCCCCGGCATGATCGAGCTACCCGGTTCGTTTTCCGGAATCGTGATTTCACCGATTCCAGCTCGTGGACCTGATGCGAGCCAGCGGACGTCGTTTGCAATCTTCATCGCGTCCATCGCTAATGCTTTAACGGCACCATGTGTGAAGACAAGTTGATCGTGGCTCGTTAGAGCGTGGAATTTGTTTTCCGCACTCGTGAATGCATACCCCGTCTCTTCACTCATCTTCTTCGCTGCCAAATCACCGAACTCCGGATGCGCATTGATCCCCGTACCAACTGCCGTACCCCCGATTGCTAGTTCCGTTAATGGATCAAGCGTCCGTTCGATCATTTGCTTCGAAAGCGCAAGCATCCGGACCCAACCGCTGATTTCTTGACCGAGTGTGATTGGAGTCGCATCTTGCAAGTGTGTCCGTCCGATCTTAACGATATCCGCAAAGGCGTTTGCTTTTTCGTCAAGTGTCACATGCAGGGCATCAATCGCTGGGAAAAGTGATTCCAATAAGACTGTTTTTGCCGCTAAATGCATCGCTGTCGGATATGTATCATTTGAACTTTGTGATTTATTGACGTCATCATTCGGATGAATCGTCGTTTCACTGCCTTGTTCTTTCAACTTGCGTGTCGCGACCCGAGCGATCACTTCGTTGACGTTCATATTAGACTGTGTACCTGAACCCGTTTGCCAAACGACAAGCGGAAACTCATCATCAAATTTCCCTGCAATGATTTCGTCACAGACTTCAGCGATGACACCCGCTTTTTCTGCCTCAAGCACCCCTAAGTCGCGGTTCGCAAGCGCCGCTCCTTTTTTCAGTACGGCAAAGGCACGGATGACTTCAATCGGCATTTTTTCCGTTCCGATCTTAAAGTTTTCCAGACTACGTTGTGTTTGTGCGCCCCATTCCTGCGCTTCCGGCACACGAATTTCCCCCATCGTGTCACGTTCTACACGGTATTCCATAAACAAATTCCCCCTTTTGATTACTTCTCCTCTAGTTTAACGCAAAAGCAGACAGAATGGGAATGAGAGAGACAGTTTTGGGGAATAGTTTATTATCGAAAAAAGGAGTGAAGATTTCATGTGGTTGATTAATTTGATGATTGTCCTACTCTTAATTCTGGCAAACGGAATTTTTGCGATGACCGAACTCGCCTTGCTGTCCTCTAAACGGTCGAAACTTGAAAGAGCAGCAGCCGATGGTAAAAAATCAGCAACCGTCGCCTTAGAGCTGCTCGATCGACCGACCGATCTGTTATCGACCGTCCAAGTCGGTATTACGTTGATCGGGATCGTCAATGGTGCCTTCGGTGGTGCTGCCTTATCTGGTCCCGTCATCAACTGGCTCGCTCAATTCGGATGGCTCGCTCCTTATGCTAGCACGATTGGTTACATCCTCGTGGTGACGATCATCACCTATATTTCGCTCGTCATCGGCGAACTTGTTCCTAAACGGATCGCCCTTGTCAGTCCAGAGCGTGTGACCATGTGGCTCGCCACACCGATGCGCTTTTTTTCGATTTTACTTCGTCCCTTCATCTGGATTCTAAGTAAATCGACGAGTTCGATTTTCCGCCTGATTGGCCTTGATCGCCTGCAAACGGAAGATGAAACGGAAGATGAGGTACGTCAACTCTTGATTCGTGGAACGCAGGAAGGAACATTCGATCGTACAGAAGCCGAACAAGTATCCCGTGTCTTTGATTTCCATGATTTATACGCCTATGAACTGATGGAGCCTCGCACCGTTACGGAATGGATTGATTTAGCAGACTCGCCGGAAACGATCCTACAAGAACTGCGTATGGCTCGCCATCGTAACTTACCCGTCGGTCACGGCGATTTGGATCACTTTATCGGATTCATTGATGCGAAAGAAGTGTTATCGATGGAATTCCCTATCCAGGAACTAGAGCGCTTGATTCAATCGCCATTGATTGTCCCCCGTCAGTTGAAGGCGACGGTTTTACTAGAGAGGATGCGTAAAGAGACCGTATCGATTGCTTTTGTCCTAGATGAATACGGTGGTTTTTTAGGCATGATCACGCTGTTCGATATTCTTGAAGCGTTCGTCGGGGAAATTTCAAGTGTCGAAGAGGAACCTGAGCTTGTCATGCGAAAAGACGGATCATTTTTAGCGGACGGTCTGTTGCACATCGATGATTTAAAACGGACGTTAGGATATAGTGACGACTTACCGGGAGAACAGTTAAACGCCTATCATACGGTAGCCGGCTTAATCCTGTACACACTCGGAGATGTACCGACACGCGGTAGCTCCATTCAAATCGGACCTTACCGGTTTGAAGTCGTCGATTTAGATGGACGACGGGTCGATCAAATCCTCATCGAACGAATTGATGAGAAACAAACACCCCTACCTTGATGGAGGGGTGTTTCGTTCGTGCTCATACTTCATACAACCGAAGTGCCTCACGGGCAACCCGGTCCGCTTTATTTTCGGATCGTGGGATCCACTTCACGAACGCAAGCGGTAATAGCTGATAACGTTCGAAGGCAGGTTCAAAAATCGTCTGTGTCCGTTTATTCTTGACGAATTCTCGCTCTACCGCAAGCGCCACTGCTTCAGAATCGGTTCGAAACGATATGACACTCTCCCCCTGCAAGATCAGTTCATGTGCCCATTCGACCGCTTTCGCAAAAGCGATGAACTCCGCCTCATGATTGTTGATGGCTTGAATTTGGTACATCTTCTCCGTTACGATACCTTCAGAATTTTTACTAAATAGTCCGACTGCTGCTTCGTCGTTCGAAGGACGGACCGTCCCGTCAAAATATAGTTCAACCATGCTCGATTGCCGCCTCGATTCCTTTTCGAATTGCTTGTTCATCCAGTCCTTTACCGATAAAGACGAGCGTCGTCTTCGGTCGTTCACTGAAGGGTTCTCGGATTGCCGTTCCATAAATCATACCGGTTCCTTGCAAAATGACTTTTCGGTCCGTGTCTGAGAAATGGATAATCCCTTTATACCGATAGAGATCTTCTGCATAGGCTTCTAACACTTCCCGTAATACCATTGCGAATCGATTTCGGTTCAAGGGTCGTTCTTCAACGATTGTCAATGCCGTGAAGTCCTCAACCGATTGATGGATCTGATCGGTTTGCTGACTGAGCCGGACTTGTTCTTCTTTCGGAAAATGGAACGTCTCAAACAATTTCTCAGGATCGACATTTCCTTGCTCCGCCTCAAGAATTGCTGCCGAGGGGTTCCGTTCACGTAAACATGCATGCAGTGTCTCTCGGTCTGATGCATTGATCAAATCAATTTTGTTCAAGAGAAGAACATCGGCGAACCCGATTTGTTTGACGTTCTCTTGAAACGACAGTTGTCGTTCTAAATGATAGGCATCCACGACCGTCACGACGCTTGAGATTTGATAGAACTGTTCGACTGCCGGTTCAAAATAAAAAGTCTGCAGAATCGGTCCCGGATCTGCGACACCGGTCGTCTCAATCAATAAGCGGTCGAATACGAGTTCACCATCACGTCGCCGTTTAGCGATTCGAAGTAACGCATCGCGTAAGTCTCCCCGAATCGAACAACAGATACATCCATTCGTCAATTCAATCATTTCTTCGTCACTGCGTTCAATTAATGCTTCATCAATATGGACAGATCCGACTTCGTTGACGAGTAAGGCAAACTTTTCAGTTGGTTGCGATACGAGTCGATTGAGTAAGGTTGTTTTACCGGCACCTAAAAAGCCGGTGATGACCGTCGTCCGTATTTTATCTTGCATGATTTCACTCCTTAACGCCCTTGCTGTTGACGCCATTTTTCTTTTCGTGCATCGAGTAGATCGATGGCATGCAGGTACCATGCCTCAGTCGTTTGCGGTGTAACGCTTGATCCCCATTCCCGTTTACCATGATGCGACAAGACCATGTGCATAAGACGATGATAGTCGGCACGCGGCAATCGGATATCCTCTTCCCGAAGTGTTTGTTCAAGTACAAAACAGCCGTATGGCATATGTCCCATCAGTACGCCGTCTGGGTCAAGCGCGATGCCCGCCACTTCTTCCTCTTCTTCCTTCACTTGTAGCAATCTAGAAAATCGATTTGCAGATGCCCCTGCATGTGTGTACTCCCATAACTTTCCGATGTCATGCAAGAGTATACCGAGCAATAACTCGTCTGCACTCGGAAGTTTCTCAAGTAGCGCAATTCCTTTTGCCGCCTGATACAGGGCATCAAAACTCTCATCCCATGAAAACTGTCGAATCTCCCGCTCACTTGCTTGAAACAATTCGTTTTTATGATCCGCTTCCGCTTCCTGAATACACTTCAACAAAGTCAAGTAGGGCTGATCACTCTCGCAAATGCCATGACCAATCGTCATCATACACGCTGTATGTTTCAGTAAACCACCGATGTAGGCATGATGGTGAAACAATGCTGCCGGTCGCGTTGAAAAATCGGACCAATAATTCTTTAACACAGCACACGCGATGTCCTTATAAGGAGAAGCAAGTCGATGGACCAACCCAATCAGTTGATCACGATATGCCTCAAGCGATTCGTTTGCCGGTAGTTGTGGAAGGAACTGTGTTGGAGATGCATCATGGACCGGCGTGACACGCTGAACTGTCAAGGATTTGTTGCCGGACTGTGGTGGATATTCCTCGACTTTTGCTTCCACTCGAACGATCCGGGTTTCCAGATAGGGATGCATCGCCTCTTCTGCCGTCCCTTGATTGATCCATTGTTTCCCTTTACATGATCCGCCCGTCGAATTAAAAGTGAATTGTAACCATTCTCGTCCGGTCTGGCTCGTCCGAATTTCCGCAGCCGCAACGAGTAAGGTTTCCTCGATTCGTTCCCCGGGAACATGTTCTTCCATCGAAAAGCCTCCAGAAGAATCCGAGAATCCGATTGCAAAATCCTCCCCTTCATACACAGGGAACGTTACGTCCGGAAGTGCTTTGAATAATTGAATCACATCATCTCACTCCTTTTTTCGTCTCTCATATCATAGCAGACACGATTTCATCACGACTACTATCAAACATATATTGTAAGCGTTTTCTAAATGAATTATGATGAAACGGAAAGGCTATCTACACGCTCAAAGGAGGAGATACGATGATTCGACCACTGACTCACATGTATCGTGAGGCAATTTTGACACTTGATCAATACGATGCCTCTAACGTCATAACAAGAGAGCAAGTCCGTCACGCCGTTCAAACGTTTGATCCGTATCAGACGACAACGACACTCGCATTCAATCAATTACTAATGCATGAATTACGTCATGCTTGTCATGATGTTCAAGAACAAGGACTAAGCCTGCAGGATACGCAAACAGAATTACTCGTTCTCTCAGCGTTCCAAAGTGATGCCGGTTATCTGCCGGAAGAGATACAAGAAATGTCACCAGCAGCAATCAAACGACATCTGTCTTCCATCGATGCTTCCTTCACCCGCTTATTACGTCAATTATTTTTACATCAGTCGCAACCAGACATCCTCTGTCAGCGATTCTTAACGATTTTCGCTGGTGCGGTCGCTTCAAAATGTCATACACGCGCCAAACGTTTAAAAGAAGCGACACTCGTTCTTCCATAACGACATAAAAAAATCCTGACTCAGATGAGTCAGGATTTTTCATTTCAACGACCTGGCATTCCAGCTCCTTGATTGGTTTTGTATGAAAATGCGGCGTTCCGCTTCGTCATATTCTATAATCATCATCCCAAACTATTCACATCCTGTCAATTCTTTTCTAAAAAAAGTGGACCGATTTTCGATTGAAAATCAGTCCGAATGGAAGAGTGAATAATTACCATGGCAATGCTTGATTTCATCATACAATGCAATGGAAGCGTTTACAACCCTTTTCCGTTAAATTTTTTCAAGAAAATGTTCATGTGCTAATGGTAAGTGGATGACCTCGATCCCACTTTGTCGCATTAAGTTCAATCCATCACCATATTCATACCCCGTTGAGTAGACGACACGCTTAATTTTGGAAGCAATGAGTGCTAAACTGCAGGCATGACACGGACTATGTGTGACATAGGCTGTTGCATGCCGGGCGCTTGTCGAATCGGCAGCCAGCTTTCCTAGCGCATTGATTTCTGCGTGAATTTCATGTTGTTTGGACCACTCGTGGTGTTCTTCTTGATTATCGCACCGGTAAAAACGGACGCCTTCTTTTTCGATCATGTCTTCGACCGTTTGGTGGTCCAAACGGGACGTATAAAGAATTCCATCCTGCTTTAAGTAAATTTCATTACAGTTTACATGCTGACTTGGTGTTCCGTTGATTCCGATCGAGATTGGTTTTTCATCTTTAACGATGACACAGGCAACGGATTTCGATGCGCATTTCGAATGTCGATCCGCCATCATTCGTGCAAACAGTAACCATGTCGTATCCCATTTCAACTGCTTTTCCTCTGTATTCAATCAGCACACCTCTCTTTCAATGAAGGAAAGGAACACGAAAGATCGTGTTCCTTAGTATGGTCGATTCGGTAACTCTCGGTTTTTTGAAGCGACTTCGATGACTTTTTGTTTCAACTCATTTTCCATCCGCTCGAGTTCATGCTCAGCGTCCCGGCGTTTTTGTTTTCCGTCCTGTTGAATCCGCAATGTTTCGTCCAGCGTCTCAATCAGGTTTTGGTGTGCGACTTTCAAGGACTCGACGGAGACGATCCCTTTTTCGTTTTCTTCAGCGATTTCAATGGATGATTCTTTTAGAAGCTTCGAATTTTGTTCTAACAACTGATTCGTCGTATTGGTGACATCTTTTTGCATCTCGAGCGCTGATTTTTGACGGGACAAACTCAGTGAGAGAACGACCTGGTTCTTCCAAAGTGGAATCGTATTGACGACGGCTGATTCAATCTTCTCTGCTAGGATTTGATTATTTTGTTGAATGACACGGATTTGTGGCGCCATCTGCAGGCTGATCGTTCGCGACAATTTTAAATCATGGATTTTCTTTTCAAAACGATCCGTCAACTGAATGAGGTCATTCAATTCCTGCAACTTCGTCTGATCTTTTGAAATCTCGACTTCTGTCCGTAGCGGTTCGATTTCATGTTGGCGAACGTGAGCAATTTTCGTCTCACCTGCTGCAATATACAGATTCAGTTCTTCGAAATAACGCTTATTCTTTTGATACATTTGATCAAGTAACGTAATATCCTTCATCAAGCCGAATTTTGAGCGGTCCAGATTGTGCACGACTTCTTCTAGATAAGCACTCATTTTTTCATACTGCAGGAAGTACGTTTCTGCCTTTTTCTTTGCACGACCGATGACCGGTACATTTGACCAGAAACTCTTTTTTTCCTGTAATGTATCTGGATCCATCTGGCGAACGCGTTGCATTAAATCGCTCAAGAGTTTTCCTGCGTCTCCCCCATCCTTCATCTTGACCTCGCTCAACACTTGGTCAGAAAATTGAGAGAGCTCACGTTGGACGGGCGCACCAAACTGCATGACGGCATCGGTCTTTTGAAGATCAATGACTTGAAGCAGCCGTTCAATCTTTTGCCGTTGCTCTGCCGGAACATCTGATGGAATCATTTCCTCCACCGGACGGACCGGCATTTTCGGTTGTGCCTGTGTCTCCGCTATGTTCAAATCAACGGAAGGATCAGAAATGGTGGGCTGATCCTGCTCATCTGGCCATTGTTGCCATGTTTCTTTATCAGAATGGGTCATGTCGATAACTCTCCTCCTGTTTTCGTTGTTCAGTCTCTTGGGTCAATACCTTCTCAATCGTCAAGAGCTCCCGTTCTAAATCAACGGTATCTCCTTCAAGCAACAATGTCTGTTGTTGCTTCAATTTTTGACCGATCATTTTCAGGTTTGAAATCAACTGATTTTTCGTATCCAGTTGCACCTGTGCACCTCTTCGTTCCAAGTCGGCATACTTTTCAGAAATCGATAATAAAGAATCGAGATAAAAGGTGAAGAAGTCTCGGACTTTTTTAACGTCACGCGGCGATTCATACAGTTCCTCGAATAAGACGTGCGCTTCTCGTGAAACGATACGCATTTCGCCTCGAATTTCGCCATCTCGGATGGAAGGTACGATTTGATCGTAGGTCTGGATTTTGGCAAACCCTTCTTCAATCGTTCGTTGTAACACTTGCAACTCGAGATCATCTGTTTCTTCGAAGCGACGTGTCGCCCGTTCTGGTTTTAAAATGACACTACCGACAAAATCCTCTTCATCATCAAGAAGAAGTTTTTTCTTCACATTTTTTCGCTTGATTTCAGTCGACTTCCGTTCAGTCCGGTAACGTCGGCCCGGCTTTGTCCGGTAACCGCTCCAGATGAACCATAATCCAAGAGCAATGAAGATTCCTGAGAAGTTAAATGTATCGGCTAGTTGTAGAAATACGAACATCAATCCGATGGAACCGAATATCCACCACGAAGACTTCATGTCATCCCCTCTTCCTTCTGATTTGCTTCTGTTATCATCTACGTATCTTTATTTTAACATTACGTGTGGTCTAACAAAAAGTTTCCCGTTTTTACGAAATGTTATGCCTCGTCTAATTATATTTCACCATACTTTTTAAATCATGACATCCGGCTGAAGAAGGAGCTTGCCATTGATTTTCTGCATGAGAGAGTGCTAAACGCCTAGCAATGAACGTGATTTGTACTGCCGCTCATCTGAAACTGCCATTCTTTATTTCGAAGTGTGCAAAAAAAATGCAATCTTTCTCGTCAGAGAAAAATTGCACTTTGACTTCTGTCTGAGATTCATAGCATCTGCTACCTGACTGACAGTTCTTGATTTAGCCGAACAGCGGCCAAACTAGAATGATGAGAATCGCGACCGGACTGAGATAACAAACACAAATTCGCCAGACCGGGACGATTTTTTTCATGAAGGGACTCGTAACCAATTCTTGTTCAATCAGGGCACGATCGAGTTTATACCCAGCAAAAATCGAAATCAATAGGGCACCGATCGGCATAAAGATATTAGAGACGAGGAAATCGGCACCGTCGAAAAATGTTTTACCCATGAACTGAACATCACTGAGAACTCCGAACGAAAGCGCAGACGGAATTCCGACGACTGCAATCGCAAGTGTTGCTAACCAAGTCGTCCGTTTTTTATCCTGCATCGTTGCCTTGTCCTTTCGATCCGTCAATGATGCAACGACGACTTCAAGCATTGCAATCGATGAAGTGACCGATGCGAAGGCAAAGAGGAGGAAGAACAACGTCAGGAAAACGGAACCAAACTGAATTTGACTGAATACTGTCGGCAGAACGATGAACAATAAAGCCGGACCTTCCGCCGGATCAAGACCAGAAGCAAAAACAGCCGGGAAGATTGCAAATCCCGCGAGAAGAGACACGGCGACATTCATCGTCACGATCCATCCAGCAGATCGATTGATTTCACCACGTTCCTTCATGTAAGAGGCATACGTCAGCATAGCTGATACACCGAGCGAGAGTGAGAAGAATGCCTGACCTAGCGCGCTCAGGACAGATGTCCGGTTCAAGACAGAAAAGTCTGGCTGAATGAAGAACTTGACACCCTCCATTGCCCCATCCAGCGTCAAAGACCGAATGACAAGCACGATAAAGCAGAGGAATAATAACGGCATCATGATTTTACTCATTTTTTCAATGCCCGATTGCACACCGCGTAACACAATCCAGCAGGTCAAAGCCAGAAAAATAAGCTGACCGGAAATCACATAAAGAGGAGATGCTGAAATCGTACCGAAAAGTTCACCTAGGGCACTGCTGTCCATCGTCGTCAATCGACCGCTAAAACCGAGAATGGTATAGATCAATACCCATCCACCGATGACGCTATAGAAAGAGAGCAACAAGAAACAGGCAATTACGCCTAGCACACCGATGAAGGTGAACTTCTTATGACCTAGCGCAGAGAACGCACGAAGCGCTGTCTTTCCACTTGTCCGACCAATCAAGAACTCGGCGATGAGAACCGGTAGACCGAGAAGTAATGTAAAGATGAGAAATAAGAGTAAAAAGGCTCCTCCCCCGTTCGTCCCCGTCGTATACGGGAATTTCCAAATGGCCCCCAGACCAATGGCAGATCCCGCTGCTGCTAAAATAAATCCAACTTTTGAAGCCCATGCGTTTCCTTTCATGGTGCTCCACCTCCTTTTCAAAATACTTTTTCATTGTACAGAAAGAATGATTGAAAGTCATCCTTTATCAAATATTTTCTTTAAAGCGTCAAAGCATAACCGCATATACGCAGTAATTCGAAGGATAAAAAAAGAGAACATCGCATCACAACGATGTTCTCACTTCATGATTTTCAGACTTTTGACATCCCACTATACATGCGAAGATATTCAGGCAGTACTTTGACAGTGACCGGTGTATGAATCGCTTTTTCCCCATCGGTGTCGAGCACCTTTGCTTCTTTCGTCTTTAGTTGAAAGCCACTTGTCAAGATGTGCGTAAACGATGGTTCGTTCGCTAACCCGATTTTCTGAAGAATGACATCGCGAATCGTCGTCAGATTCACTTCATCAACGATTACAAGATCAAGCTTTCCGTCATTGTAGGCACCGTCTGATAAATTGGTCTCGATGCCGCCAAGGGATTCACCATTTGCTGCGAGAATCAAGACAGCTTCACCTGTCATGTGCCGTCCTTCCTCTAGTATCAATTCATATTCGAATGGTTTGGTTTCCAGACTGGATCGAATCGTCGAAAGGTAGTATCCCATCTTTCCGAGACGCGCCTTTTCTTCCGTATCAATCCCAATCGACGCTTCGGCGATAAGACCGACACCAAGAAAGTTTAAAAAGTAACTATCTTCGACTTGGCCCAAATCGACGTGGACGACCTGTTGCATCGCAATCGCTTCTGCTGCCAGTCTCGGTGCCATCGGTAGTCCAAGGGTTCTCGCGAAATCATTACATGTACCACCAGGAATGATTCCAAGGATAGGGCGTTGTTCGAGTTTCGCGATGCCATTGATCGTCTCAAAGACGGTTCCATCTCCGCCGATGACGACGACTGCATCAAAGGACGAGGAGGCTTCGGCAAACGCCATGGCATCCCCAGCCTGTTTTGTGTTCTTGATGACGATTTCATCAAATCGGGAACTTAACGGTTCAATGACTTCTCCGAGTAGACCAGTACCATTCGTTCCGGCAGTCGGGTTACTGATGAGTAGAAGTTTCATTGAATGATGCCTTCTTTCTTCAAGTAATCTTGCGCAACTTCATTTGCTGTCTTTCCACCATATGCGACCTCTTCATTCATTTTCGACATCTCTTCATCGGAGATTTTACCCGCTAATTGTTCCAAGGCTTGTTTTACTTCTGGGTACTCGTCGATTGTTTCTTGACGAAGCAGTGGTGCTCCTTCATAAGGTGGAAACAGTTGCTGGTCATCCTTCAGCACGACCATATCGTATTTTGCAATTTCAGGATCCGTCGAATAGGCATCAATGACATCGATTTCACCCGATTCAATGGCTTTGTAGCGTAACTTCGGTTCCATCGTAACAACCTTTTGGAAATTGACGCCGTATTTATCTTGAATGCCTTTATATCCATCCTGACGATCCTTGAATTCAAGTGTAAAACCAGCAGTCAATTGATTCGCAACCTGCTTTAAATCAGAAATCGTCTGTAAATCATATCGCTCGGCCAACTTACGCGGTACGGCAACAGCATATGTGTTGTTGTAATTCATTGGAGGTAATAGTGCTAGGTCTTGTTTCTCAAGTCCTGTCTTGGCTTGCTCATACACTTCCTTCGCATCGTTTGACTTCGGTTTTTCATTCGTCAAACTTGCAAGGACGGTTCCTGTGAACTCTGGATAGGCATCGATATCTCCCGATTGTAATGCTTTATAAACGAATGTCGTTTTGCCAAAATTCGGTTTGACTTGAACATTTAAATCCGTTTCGTCTTCAATGACGATTTTATACATATTCATCAGAATCTCGGGTTCGACACCGAGTTTTCCGGCTACAACGAGATCTGGTCGTTCCGTTCGTCCGAATGCGAATGGTGCCGCAACGATGGTCACCATCAGGACGATTGCTGTAACGAGACGTGCTGTTTGCCGCTTACGTGTCGCCACTTCTGTTTGACGCAATAGACCGTCAAACAATAGGGCAAGCAACGCAGCAGGAATCGCTCCTAGCAGGAGTAAATAGTTATCATTACGATCGATACCAAGAAGGATGATCGACCCCAGTCCGCCTGCCCCAATCAAGGCGGCAATCGTTGCCGTACCGATGATTAAGACCATTGCGGTTCGAATCCCGGCCATCATGACTGGTAAAGCAAGCGGCAACTCCACTTTCCATAAACTCTGCATCGGTGTCATCCCGCAGGCACGCGCCGCTTCCTTGATGGATGGATCGACTTCCGCAAGACCCGTGTACGTATTACGGACGATTGGCAACAATGAATACAGGACGAGAGCGATAATCGAAGGAAGGGTTCCAATTCCGACGAGTGGAATCATCAAACCGAGTAAGGCAAGGGAAGGAATCGTTTGGATGACGGATGTCACGCCGATGGACCATTCACTCAGTCGTTTATTTCTTGATAAATAAATGCCGAGCGGAATCGCGATGGCACATGCAATCAGTAAGGAAATGACCGATAGTTGAATATGTTCAATCAAAGCTTGTAGCAATTCACTTTTTCGATCTTGATATGTCTCAATCAATCCATTCATTCAATACTCCCCCTTACTTGACGCATGAATTCTTGTACGAACGCATCTTCGCTCGCGAGTACTTCCTCCTTCGTCCCGATAAACGCGATCTCACCATCATTCATGAGACAGATTCGACTTCCGAGCTTTAAGGCTTCATTCATATCGTGAGTAACGAACAGTATCGTCTTTCCCAGTTCTTCATTCAAGTGTAACAAGTCATTTTGTAACTGTTCGCGAGAAATTGGATCCAAGGCTGAAAAGGGCTCATCCATCAAGATGACATCCTGTTCAGCGGCAAGAGCACGCATGACGCCGACGCGCTGTTGTTGCCCACCCGATAGTTCACTCGGATATTTTTTCTTCAGCGAGGCGTTCAAGCCGGTCAAGCGGAACAGTTCATCAACCCGTTTTGATACTTTTGCCTTATCCCACTTCAACAGTTCTGGTACGACACTGACATTTTCCTCAATCGTCATATGTGGAAAAAGAGCAATTTGTTGGAGGACGTAACCAATCCGTCGGCGCAGCTCATGTTCATTGATCGACATGATCGGTTCTCCATCAATCCAGATTTGACCCTCTGTATGATCGATCAGCCGGTTGACCATCTTCATCGTCGTCGTTTTCCCGCACCCAGAAGGTCCAATCAGGCAGAATATCTCGCCTTGTTCCACTGTGAAGTTGACATGTTGTACCGCCTGCGTTCCATCTTCATAGGTCTTGCCAACATCTTTGAATTCAATCACACGACATCCCTCGTTTCCCCTTTTATTATCTTTGTAAAATTCCCCTTTATCGTTCATTCTAAAACCTTTTCATCCAAATCCTTCCCCTGTTTTTCTAATTCAAAAATGCGTTAAAACAAAAAAACGCTGGATTTCCATCCAGCGCTCTCAGGTACTTCACTTAGTTATACGACTATTGTCACTCGAACGTCACCGTCACCTGGCGACGTCCCCACTCCAGTGCTTCTTGTTTCGATCCTACTAACAGATCCATGATCTTACCGCGGATGGCACCCCCGGTATCCAGGGCGATCGCATCTCCGAATCCTTCCACGTGAAGCTTCGTTCCAAGTGGTACGACAGATGGGTCTACAGCGACGATCCGCCGACCTTCGTATGTAATCGTGTTCGTGACATCATATCCGGATGCTGTCAACGCACGACCATTATACAATTGACTGCCGTTATTTTCAGGATTCGTCGTGTATGCCGTCGTTTCAAATGTTTCCACTCGTTTTGACGACCGACTTGCCTGTTTTACAGATTGCGTTTTCTCTGTCGTTTGACGTTCGTTCTTTTTTGCTTCAGCTTTTGCTTTTGCTAATTTCTCAGCTTTTGCTTGTAAACGTGCTTCTTGTGCTGCTTCTTTTTTCGCACGTTGTAGAGCTTCTGCGCGTAAGCGAGCCTGCTTCTTTTCTTGTGCTTGCTTCCGTTTCAACTGAATCGCCTGGCGTTTCATCTCGAGCGGATTTTGGACAATCGTTTTTTCTGTTCCGATACCAATCTGTGCCGCAGATGCTTCGTGATGCGGCATCAGCATAAATATGAATCCCGTTAGACAAAGGGATAATAAGAATGAAGTTCGTTTCATGATGTTGCCAACCTTTCTTGCCGTTTTACGACCCGGACAACGTAGCACGGGGCGTATCCGTTTGAAAAGCGAACACCATCAATTGAAATATATCTGTCAAAAAGTAACGAAATGGTTACACGCTTACATAAAACGCTCTCATCCGTTGGGGCGCAACGGTTTCAGTTTTTGTAACCATTCTGTTACGTTTATTCTTTTGTTACTCTTTTGTAATAAATATATGTTTTCGGTGTTTTCAGTTTCTTTCACTGTTCAGACATTGTTTTTATTCCCAATCCACTTATCCTTATGCACCGCACTGAATGAACATAAAAGCACACCGGTTAGACCGATGTGCTTTTCTTACGTTATTTTGATTTTCGTTCCAACAATTCGATTTCTGACTTTAATAACACTTGTTTTTCAAACTCCAAGCCAAGCGCTTCAAAGTTTTTCGTATGGGAAACGTCGCCAACGACCGTATTCGTTAATACGGCAGTCACTTCCGCTACCCAGCCTTCTTTTGTTTTGACCATATCGCCCACGATATAATCGAATAATTCTTCTGTTTCTTCCATCTGACTCATCTCCTGACACGTTCAATTACATTCAATCATATAAAATAACTACCGAAAAAGCTAGTCGCGCGTCAGTTGGGATAAGAACTGACGCAGGATTTTTGCTGTTAATCCCCAGATCAGATAATCACCATGCTCATAAAAGTGTTCCGTGACCGTATAGGTTCGGTCAAGATATGCTTCTCGGTTTGCCATTCGATCCGTCGGCACTTCTTTTCCCGGGCGAATGCGCCATTCCATATCTCCTTTAATGGGGGAAGAATCCATTAATTCTCGTAAAGCAACAAAAAAGACGTGATCGACTTCTGCAACAGACGGTTCAAAGTCCGTCGTATGCAAAATCCCCAGGTATGGATAGATAATGGAACGATTAGGCGTTACGAGCGGATCGAGCGTTCCGATAAGTTCGATATCGGAAGAGGTGACATTCAATTCTTCGATCGTCTCACGCACAGCCGCCGCCTTTGGCGTTTCACCACCATCAATGCGACCTCCCGGAAACGCGATTTCACCCGGTTGAGACCGTAATGTCTTCGCTCGTACTTGAAATAATAAATAGACTTCTCCGTCCTGTTCGACTAACGGTACGAGCACTGCTGCCGCGTGACGCGGTAATCGCTCTTCAGAATTGCTATATCGCTGTCGGATATCCGCTAAATTCACACGTGTCATCGCCCTTCTTGTGCAACATGATGATATGCCTCTTCCAAATGACGCATCCGTACAATCAGGTCAGCATTTTTTGCGATGCGATCCGATAAAATCGAACCTGCTACAGTTTTATAATAGGCGTTCAGTGCATGCCGCTTTGAGAGGTGTGCCTCATTTTGACGAATGTATTCCTTGAAGTTGGCAATCAATCGTTCCGTCGTAAAAAGTTGTTCGTTCACAGGTTTCATCCTTTCACACGTCCAGCGTGTCGTCGATAGTTTAATGGTAACGAGTTTTGGCTAAGATGTAAATTAAGGGGGGTTGTCCGTGAAGAAAAAATTAGATGTTCTCATTATCGGCGCCGGGCCAACCGGCTTGACACTCGCACTCGCACTCTCGCGCTATGGACTATCCTTTCGCATCATCGAACGAGCGAGCGGTCCATCTGTCGTCTCAAAAGCAATCGGTATTCAAGCCCGCTCACTTGAACTGTTTGCACGCCTCGGCGTAGCGGAAGACTTGATGGAGAATGCCATTAAGATCAATCAGGGTAACCTTTATGTGAACGGGGCGTGGCAGGCAAAACTCGATTTTACTGATTTGAATACACCTTTTCCATTCGTTACGCTCCTGCCGCAAAGTGAAACGGAGCGCATTCTTGAGGCACAACTCGCCGCACACGGTCATACGGTTGAACGGGAGACGGAATTGACTGGATTTGCACAGTTCCCGACATTCGTCACAGCCTCTTTGCAACATAAGGGAGAAACGGAAATCGTGGATGCTTCGTTCATCATCGGAGCAGATGGTGCGAATAGCTTCGTTCGCAAGGAACTTGGTCTTCCGTTTAGCGGAAAATCCTTTAAGGAATCCTGGGCGCTCGCGGATATCGAAGTCGACTGGCCCTTGTCCTCAGAAGAAGTGCATATCTTTTTCTCTGATAACGGGGTCATCGAATCGTTCCCACTGCAATCGAACCTGTTCCGGATTACTGGTAATTTAACGAATGGTCCGGTTCCAACGGATCATAATGCAATCGACGATTTCCTAAAGAACCGAGCCAAAGTCCCGTTTCACCTTAAGAAGGTCCATTGGTATTCCATGTTCCGTGTCCATAACCGAATCATCGAAAAGTTTGGTCATCACCGGATTTATTTGATTGGTGACGCAGCACACATCAATTCACCAGTCGGCGGTCAAGGCATGAATACAGGAATTGCTGATGCAATGAATCTCGCTTGGAAGTTATGGTGTGTCCATCAATTCAAAGCTAGTTTTCCTTTGCTTGATTCCTACAGTGTTGAACGGCGGGAAGCGGCGCAAGGTATTTTACGTTCGACGAATCTTGCGACGGAACTTTTGCAACTCAACATTCCCTTCCTCTTACCATTACAGGAAAAAGTCATTCGAAATAGCCTTAAAATCGCACCGTTACACCATTTTGTAACGAATCGGATCGCGCAGCTCAACAGCCATTATCCGACCAGTCCGACATTCGTTACGCAAGGACATTTCAGTCCGCTGACCCCTAAACCGGGTGAGCCGATGCCATATAGTGAAGTCGTCCATCCACGAACGAAAAAGAATGAATTGTTATTACGTCGTGCAGACCGGAACTTTCTATTATTGTTGTTCCTGCCTAAAGGAGCAACGGACACCTTACTTGAACCTTTTAAGGAACTCGCCTATACGTATCCGGATCTTTTCGAAACCGTTCCGATTCATCAGTCGCTAAAAGAAGACGGTGTCGTTGACCAAGGCGGAGAATTGGCTCGTCGTTTTGGGATCAAACAATCCGGTCTTTACCTGATTCGACCAGATGGCTATATCGCTTACCGCCAACAAGGATTAAAAAGTAAATCATTCGCCCGTTACGTTGAACGTTTACTTTATGCGCGGTAAATCGGTATGATAGGTATGAGGTGAAGACAGCTATGGATATCCAAACAGTTCGAACAGGCTTGATCATTCTATTGATCATCGCTTTTCTCATCATCGTCATAAAGCGGACGAGAGAAAATCTTCGATGGTCCTTGCTTGGAGAAGCATTCGGGGACAAAGGAGAGGATTTATTGAAGGACGCATCACATCTTGAAGCAGCACATCTTGAAATCCGGGTCGAACGTGGCATTAAAACATCTTTTTTATTCCGCCGTTTCAGCAAAGAATTAGATGACCGTGTTGCCGTCTACGTCTTGAGAGAAGATCGGGAACAAGCTGAAGATATTTTGGCAACGCGCTCTAGACGTTGAGCCTATGAAACATGATCAAAAGGCAGTGAGTACACTACTCGCTGCCTTTTGCTCATGTTTGATGTTGTGCTAGGTAAAACGCGACTTGCTTTCGTTCACGTTCACGAACAGGAGAAGATTTTTTTGAGACGACGAATGTCCGAACATCTTGATAGGAATCGCCAATTGGAAACTTTATCCGTTCCGTTCGCATACGCTGCGCTTTAGGAAAGAGGACGATCGAATGAATGGGCAGCGTCAGACCTTGTTGTTTTAATGCTTTTCGGACAACTTGTACCGTTCGTTTCGCTTGATCAATCGGATGTGGTACGTGAGAGCGGCGTCCGTGACCAGAAGCTACGACCTGACAGGACTCCTCTGTCATCCACTCCACATCCAACTCATTTCGGAAAATAAGAAAAAGACCTTTCGGACCAATCAGCGCATACGGAATCATTGTTTCGCCGGTAAGACGAATACGTTCGAACAACATCCAATCAAAACGACACACGTGACGGATTTCATTACAGAGTGCTTCTGTCTCATATCCATTCGTTGGCTGCACCTGTTTTCCTGCGAACAGTCGACGGCGGGGTGTCTCTTTTACAGGGCTTGTCATGACTTGGAGCATGAATCATCATCCTTTGTAGTATGTATTATTGATTATCTTAACACCCTTTTCCTCCAGATGACGATTCTTTCAAAAAGAAGGGAATCAAAAAAGACATTTCTGCAACTGGGTCAGAAATGTCTTTTACCGTATCAATCTTGATGAGGACGTCCGAAAACGGCTTTCTCCAAGTTCGAAATACGACGAAGCATATCATAGTTCGATGAACTAGAGACTTGCGGCTCCGCTTGTTCGACGCGACGCTCTTCCCGTCGCTCTGGTTGAGCCGATGCTTGTTTCAACGCCTCATTTTCTTTCTTCAGACGTTCGATTTCACGTTCGAATCCTTCATAATCTTTAATGATTTGATCCAAGTATCCGTCGACATCCTCGATGACATAGCCACGAAGGCCGGTTTTGAATTCCTTTTTGTAAATATCGTCCGCTGTCAACAATGGCTTATACATCCTCTTCACTCCCACTGATCATTGTATTGTAATTCTTGTTCGAGCCAAGACAAATCATCTTGTGTGATTAAAAACAATTGGTAATCGGATTGTTCCATTTCCATTCTAGCACGCTCTACTAAAAATTTCGCGGATCCTCCGTGTTCTTCATCAAAAACCGATAACAACCCTTGGCTTTTTTGAATCATGAACTCGGTTTTATTACGCAACTGGGATGGATCCGTATAGGGTTTCTGGCTGATGGCCTCGACGAAGTCGGCTTGTTCAAGAATCGACAGATACTGTGCTTGAACCGGTTCTTTCCAACGTGCTTCCTGCTCTAAAAAGGGTAAGAGAATTCCTAGCCGGATGTCAGGATATTCTTCTTTCAGCTCAAGAATGACTTCGCACGCCCAGAGTTCACAACCGGGTGACGCACTCGTGATGAACCATTCTGTTCCTCGATCTTCAATCAAGCGAATCATCCGTTCCCGATATGCTGCCTTTAGGACGCGAATACCTGGATGTTTTTGATCAAAGATGCCTAATTCATTCGGCTTGTATCCCGTGACGGCGATAACTTTCACGACTCACACTTCCTTTTCAACCGGCGTTCTCGATGATCAATCTCTGCTAAAATTCGTTCTTTTTTCGTGATTAACCAATGATGACGCTCGACTTGCTGTCGTGCTTGTTCAGTATAATCATAAGCAAGCACCGGGTCTTTTGCAATGTGCTCCGCCCATTTCGCAAGTTCGATATAACCCAAGTAACTGTCGCTCTTTAAGAAACAATCCCGAGCTTGTTCGTGATTGTTCATTTTTTTATGCAAATATCCTTGGCGCAGCCATCCTTCAGCCGATAAGTCTTTAACCTGTTGAAAATGGGCATGAGATCCTTCATGGATTCCAAGATCGGCTAACCAAATCGCGATGTTCTCTTGGATCGGTGAAGGTGCCTCCGCCCGATGCGTGACGAGGCGGTTGCATGCATCGTAAAGTCCGACGAGTGTTAAACAGTCATCAAGGTGATGTTGCAAGACGCCCGTCATGATATCGGGATGTTGGTGTTCGACATACTGAAAATAATGCATCGGTGCTAAAAATCCAGGTAAGTCCCCTTCCCGCTCAAATCCGATTCGCTCTTCCATCGCCGTCAAGCGATACGAGTCATACATCCCTTTAAAAATCCGCCGCGCGACATGCAGAAGATCCAGATGACCGACTTTCGGCAAGCGGGGCACACGTTCACGGACAAAGACATGCCGTGTCTTGATTTGCGGCCAATCAAAACTTTTCCCATTATAGGTCACGAACCGGACATCCTCTCCGATATCGTGTAGAAAGTGATGATAAAAGGCAGCTTCAAAGTGCGGATGCGGCAAAAAATATTGCCGCATCAGTAAACCGCCCTGTTCGAAGCGGGCGAATCCGAGTAAGAAAATCGTCGTTCCGGTGCCACGCAACCCTGTTGTCTCGGTATCAAAAAAGATGACTTGTTCTAATGGAACATCGAGGGCAAGTGGTGGATGAGGTAACTGGAGTGATTCATAGACTTCGGCAAAACTCCGGTCTCCATGCCGGTCCGTAAGGGTATACCGTTTATCGATTCGAACGATCCATTCTTCTTCGAATGTTAAGATGTCAGCTCCCCGATCAATCCAGGCTTGTTGTTCTTCCGTCCATCCGATTGGTGTCTTCGGTGTTTCCGTTTCTGACGCAATAGGCGTCTGACTTTCCGGGACATCCGATGTAGATTTCAGCATTCGTCTCAGACGATTTTTCATGATAACCCCTTCTCCATTTCTGATAACAACTGAATCGTTCGTTCTTTTTCATCTGCTACTCCGACCATGCCGATACATGCCGGACAACCATCCTGGCACGGGCATGTCACGATTGAATCGCGGGCAGCACGCAACATGACACCGCGTTGTTTGTAGATGGATTGTGCTAGTCCGACGCCCCCCGGATACCGGTCATACAGATAAACGGTCGGCTGTTGTGTATGTGTCGCCTTGACTTGCGGTACGACGAAAACATCACTGGCATCACACATCAAGTACAGTGGGGCGACACGCCGCAGGCTATTTGCGACGCCTTCTAACACTTGTTCAAGCTCCGTCGAGGATCGGGCGTGATCCGGTAATGTAAACCATACTCCCGTCGTATGAATTTCCCGTTCCGGCAGATGAATTGGACCAGAGCCGATGTTTTCATGGGTGCCAAACTTAATTTTCTTGAACATCGTCGCCATCCCCCGCACACTCACGTCTCCACGAGCCACACTATATTCGCCTTCAGCATATCGTTCATCTTCTTCGAGCACGGAGAGATCAACTGAAAAATTAGCATCCGTATAATAATCGACGTCCACCGCACGCACGAACGCTTTTTTCTCTTCAAAATCCAAATGCTCGACTTGATATTGATCCGCTCCGTGAAGATAGATGGCCTCGTCATGTAACAACGTCATCGCACTGAACGTATCCATCTCACCGATGACACGATTCGGTACCTCTGTCTGATCGACGATGATGACATTCTCTTGATCGCTCGAACGAAGCGATATCCCATGTGCCGGAAATGCGTCATTCATCCAGTAATAGCGTTCGCCTCGTTCATGTAAGACACGTTCTTCGACGAGATATTCTAAAATATCTTCTGTTTCAAGCGTCCCGAATGATTCTCCTTTTGAGAAAGGTAACTCGAACGCAGCACATTTGACGTGATCGACGGCTATGATCAGATTATCTGGATCGAGTCGAGCCGCCTCCGGGGATTGATTCAAAAATAACTCCGGTCGTTCGGCAACGTATTGATCGAGCATCCCGGAAGAAGCAACAAGGATGATTAAGGCATCGTCTTGACGGCGTCCTGCCCGCCCTGCCTGTTGCCAAAGGGAAGCAATTGTTCCCGGGTACCCGTTCATGATACAGACTTGAAGTTGTCCGATGTCGACCCCTAGTTCGAGCGCATTCGTCGAGACGATTCCTGTGATCTCGCCTTGGCGTAACCGCCGTTCAATATCACGTCGTTCACTCGGCAAATAGCCTCCCCGATATCCCTCGATGGATCGTGGACCAAGTTCATGCGGATAGATGCTTCGCAAATAGGTCAATAACACTTCGACCCGGACACGGGAACGGGCAAAGACGATCGTTTGAAACTTTTTCTTGATGAATCGCATCGCTAATTGCTTCGTCTCAAGCGTCGCCGAACGTCGAATGCCGAGCTGTGCGTTGACGATCGGCGGTTGATAGACTAGAAAATGTTTACGTCCTGTCGGTGCACCATTCTCATCAATCAGACCGACTGTTTTTTCCGTTAATCGTTCCGCCAGCTCCTGGGGATTGGCAATCGTTGCACTCGTCATGATGAAAACGGGATCACTTCCATAATACCGGCAAATTCGACGTAAGCGCCGAATGACGTTGGCAACGTGGCTGCCAAACACTCCTCGGTACGTGTGTAACTCATCAATGACGATATACTTCAAATTCTCGAATAGTTCAATCCATTTCGTATGATGCGGCAAAATACCGGAATGTAACATATCCGGATTCGTAATGACGATATTTCCCGCCTTTCGTACTTTCGTCCGAACCGTCGGAGATGTATCACCATCATAGGTAAAACATCGAATCGGTGCTTCGAGCTGGTCGATCATTTCAAGCAATTCACTATTTTGATCTTGCGCGAGCGCTTTTGTCGGGTAAAGGTACAATGCCCGAGCAGTCGGATGCTGCAAGAGATGTGACAAGACCGGCAAATTAAAGCAATAGGTCTTTCCTGAAGCGGTCGGGGTAACGATGACTGTCGACTCGCCAGCTTGAACACGCTCAAACGCCAATCCCTGGTGACGATAGAGCTGCGTAATACCGCGTGTTCGTAAGGCTTGCCGTAATTTTTCGGGTAATCGTTCTGGAAAATCAACATAGCGCCCCGCTGTCGCTTCCATTGTTTTCATATACGTAATCCGTTCCATAAAGGAGCGGTCTTGTTTTAGTTCTTCGAGAAACGCAACGAGCGTCTGCTTCGCTTGCATGGCTTCACTCCCTTCCATCCTTCATTATACAAAAAAAGAGGCAAGACCAAAGAACGATCTACTCGTCTTTGGTCTTGTCTATCTTTGCAAATGTCACTTATGGGGTTGTAGTATCCGTAGAATCATTTCCACGGCCATTGTTTGAATTGGAATTGTTATTTCGCTCTGTTGAACCGTTTGAATTGTTTTGAGCGTTCGCTCCATCATTTGAATTCGGTGTATCTGTTGCTGGTTCGTCCGTCGTTGGTTCGTCCGTCGTCGGCTCATCCGTTGTCGGTTCGTCCGTCGTCGGCTCATCCGTCGTCGGCTCATCCGTCGTCGGCTCATCCGTCGTCGGTTCATCCGTTGTCGGCTCATCCGTTGTCGGTTCATCCGTCGTCGGTTCGTCCGTCGTCGGTTCATCCGTTGTCGGTTTTTCTTCCTCAGGATCTGCGACGGTCACTGTCGTCGTGACTGGTCCAGATTCCTCACCGGATGCTTTCGCGATGACCTGGAACGTTGATCGTCCTGGTTTTAGACCGCTGATACCAATCCGATTCGTCGTACTCGTCCCGACTTTAGACGTTTTTCCATCAGCGTCCGTCATTGAGACCTCGAATGAAACATTGTCATAACCATTGGCACGAAGCGCAGCGTCATTGTAGTTCCACGTCAATTCACCGCTCTTTGTGTCCTCATCGTAAGATGCTTGTAATCCAGTCGGAGCGGGTACTGTCTTTTTTTCAACGACAGGTTCCTTCGTCCCTTTCACGTACAGTTCATTGCCGATGCTAAGAACAGAACTTGGCTGTTCGAACGGCGCTGGTGTACGATCTCGTGTTTTCGTAATGAAGTCTTTCCAGATTTGCTGTGCCATCGTGCTATTATACGGACCGCTCAGTCCAGAACCATTGTTGTTTCCGGATTTTGTCGTTCCCGTCCAGACACTGATTGATACATCAGATGTATATCCGGCAAACCAAACGTCTTTATACGAGTTCGTCGTCCCGGTCTTACCGGCTGCATCAAACGATAAGCCAGCACTTGGGAATGTACCGCCTGGTTTTAAGACGTCACGTAACATATCCGTCAACATGTAAGCTGTATAGTCTTCCATCGCTTTTTTCGATTTGACTGGTGATTTGATTTTTGAGCCGTCACTGTACTCGATCGATTTGATGACGTGTGGCTTAATATAATCGCCCCCGTTACCAAGCGTCGCATACGCACCGGCCATTTGTGTCGTGTTAAAACCATGCTTCATGCCACCGATGGCATAAGCTGGCGAAATCGACTCATCGTCTTTCATTTTCAAGCCAGATTTTGCAGCGAACGCTTCGACTGCATCCCCACCAATTTCTTGGAACGTTTGAATGGCTGGTGTATTTGCTGAAATCTTCAACCAATGGCGAATCGTGTTCGTTCCACGGTATCCGTCGTAATAGTTTCCAATTTCTTTTCCATTGACTTCAATCGGTTTATCCGTCAACTGTTTCGCTGTTGACCATTTATCGTTTTCGATTGCTGGACCATACGCGAAGAACGGTTTTGCAGAAGAACCCGGTTGATGCGGTTCATTAGCGTAGTTTCGGCGTGACGTACCTTTCCCAGGATTTTTTCCGTCGACGATGGCAAGCACCTCACCGGTCTGGGTATTGATCGCTGTTGCAGCGGTTTCTGCATATTCCGGCAAATTCACGATTTGATCTTTTTTAATTGCTTCATTCATATAATCATGCATCGGTTTATCAATCGACGTATAGATCTTTAACCCTTGCCCGTAAATATCTTTCCCGTCTAGTCCGAAATCATCTTCAAGTTCTTTCGTCACCATATCGAAGATGACATTGTCATACGACTCGTCCTTCGTCGACTTCGGTGCCGGGTTGATTAATTTTGAAATCGGTTGTTTTACTGCCTTATCCCGCTGAGCCTCTGAAATGACACCCGTCGTCTGCATCGCATTGAGGACTTGTGTCTGACGCCATTTCGTCAATTTCGGATCCCCTTTAATCGGATCGTAGGCTGTCGGACGTTGTGGGAGTCCAGCAAGCATCGCTGCTTCGGCATAATTCAACTTATCGACGGGTTTATTGAAATAGGCTTTCGAAGCCGTCTGAATTCCAAAGGCATTTTGACCATAATAGTTTTTGTTCAAGTACATTTCTAAAATCTGGTCTTTCGTGTAATCCTGCTCTAACCGAATTGCGAGCCATTGCTCTTGTACTTTTCGGGTAATCGTCTTGTCAAAACTGAGGAATGACTGTTTGACGACCTGTTGCGTGATTGTTGAAGCCCCTTCGGATCCGAATCCATCGGTGACGTTGGCGATGATGGCACCACCAAGGCGACGGAAATCGATGCCGTTGTGCTGATAAAAGCGACGGTCCTCAATCGAGATGAACGCATCTTTGACGACTTCCGGCACTTCATCGATCGACACATACTCGCGACTCGTTCCGCCTTTCGTAATTTCTTCCTTATTACTTGCATAAATCTTTAACGGTAATGCATCACGAAGTTCAGCCTCATCCAGTTCTGGTGCCGTAGCAATCGCATAAGCGGCAAAGCCGCCGCCAATCAACATCATCAGGATGAATAATCCGGTAGCAATCAATAATAACTTTTTCCAGAGTGGACCTTTTCCACCGGAACCGCCACCCGATGTTTTCTTTTGAGGACGTTTTGCCCGTTTACTCTTTTTTTCAGATGACTTCGTCTCTTCTCGACGTGCGACACGACTTCTTTCCATATGCTATCCTTCTCCTTCAACCAATAATGTCTGAATTGAAATATAGTTCGTCCACTGCCTGTAAATAATCAATGGCAGGGTACGCGCCAGTCTCGACTTTTATCCCGTCTTGTTCGATTGCCGAAAGCGGAATCGATTTCCGACCGCTTTCTAGCTGATCCCACCAGGGGAACACATGCTCGACGGAAAGCACATATTGCACATTATACAGACTGAATCGAATGATGACAAAACAAATTCCTCCATGTTCGACACATTGACGCATGTGTGCGATTTGATGGGGGTGAAAGTTTTTTATGGGAAAGGACGTCTTGTTCGTCGTTTCCTTTGCTTCAAAATCAATATACTTTCCACGATAGACGCCATTATAGTCCGTCGTTGACGGTTGTTTGAAATACGCCTCCTTAACAACGGCAGCAGACCGTTTCGGATAATCCACTTGAACGATTTGTAACGGAGTGGGTTTCTTGTGAATGATTGCCCGATTATGCGTCAAGTAAAACGTATTACTTTCATTCAATAGTTTTTCCAGTGTCATGCCTCGGTTCGAAAACGTCGAAGCAGTCGAACGTGCCTTCTTGATTTGATCACCATGCGACTCGAGTGGCTTTTGAAATTTTTTCCCATTCGGGTAATTCAAAACGATTCCCCTCCTATCGCGTTTATTGTACCATGATATGTGATTGTACCGTATCGGCCGAGAGGAGTAGTTAAAAACCAATGACAATTGAACCGTTATTACAAGAGATTGAACGTATCTATCAAGCAGGACGTGCCGGAACCGAATATGACTTCAATCGAGATGTCGTGCCGTTCGTTGAACGGGCCGATCAATTGATAGCTGAGTGGCAAATGAATGCCCAAGATAGTCCTTACTTACGACCGAACATGGTTGAAAGTGCCGTTGATCAACTGAAGCAGATTTCTGTCCAAGCCTTTCAACCGAAAACAAGCCTGAAACGTTTTAATGAAACGATTAAATCCGTTCGTTATATTGATCGATTAATGAACGGTGAAGAATAACAATTAAAAAACAGGAATTATCTTCCTTGAGTCGAACATCTTATCATATGAGGAAATGTTTCTAAGTTTCCACTTGTCGGGCTATAGCTTTTCAGCCGCCTAGCGTGTAAAGTGGCATCAAGAGCATTTCTTTTTAAAAGACTGTGTAATTATCGTGCAATTGGAGGAGATTCATTTGAACAAACGGGTACAATTGAACGTCAAAGGCGTTGATGTCAAAGGATTTCCTAAGAACTCAAGCCCTGCCCCGAAGAAATACATCATGTTCGTCGACGAGACGGGAACACCGAAAGGGAATACACAATTTAACTTAACGGGTGTCTTGATGGAATATAAATATGCCATCGATTCGGATGAGACGGGTGAACCGAGTCCGCTTCGTCAACGTTTGATGGATTTCAAGGCAAAAGTCTTTGAGGATCCACACATCCCGCTTCACTTAAAAGAGATTTTAAAAGCCGAACATCCATATGGGAAAGAAGACGGGATCACGATTGATATGCTACGTCACTTTTGGGTCGCCTTACCTGAATTTTTAGTTGACATCGACTGCACGATTGTCAGCGTCGAAGTCGATAAACAGAAGCTTCAAGACTTCTTCTCGACACCGAAGGATCCGTATGTCGTGGCCTTCGCCCATCTGATGAAGTCATTCTATTCCTTCCTTGATGAAACAGAAGCGACGAGTGCACGCGTCGTCCTTGAAAGTCGTGACGATTATCAGAACTTGCTGATTCAAAAGGCTTTCTTCGATATCTTCAATTCAGGAACGGTCCATCTCGACGTCGAAAAAAGTCGTCAAAAAATCAAAGGCTTCATCTTTGCTGAAAAAGACAGCGACCTCTACCAATCTGGTCTTGAGATTGCCGATTTGGTCTGCTTACCTTTATCCCGCGTTCGTCGTGGTGTCATTGAGGTAAAACCACGGTTTGTCCATTATGGGGACGAAAACCGGATTTTTAAGGCCATCAAAGATAAGATTTACATTCGTCGCGATAGCCCGGACCAAGATTTCCGAAACTGGGGTTTCAAGAAGGTACCGATCACGAAAAAGCGTCGTGAGTGGTCAGACACTCCCTGGAATGGGTAATGACATAAAAAAGTGGATCCCTTACGGGGTCCACTTTTTTATGGTGTCGCTAAACCTTTTGTCCGCTTTTTCCCCTCTCGACACATGTCGAGTAATGGGCACGCTTCACAGTTCGGACGTTGTGCCTTACAGTGATACCGTCCGAAGAAGATGAATTGATGATGCAGTTTTGACCAACGCTCGCGTTTGAATCGTCGCATGAGTGTTGCCTCGACCTGTGTGACGTTATCTTTCCAGCGACAGATCCCGAGGCGCTTTGAGACGCGTTCAACGTGCGTATCGACCGCAAATGCCGGAACGTCAAAGGCGACAGATAAGACGACGTTTGCCGTCTTGCGTCCGACGCCTGGCAGTGCCTCTAGTCCGGCTCGTTCCGTCGGGACTTCACCGTCATGTTGCGCAAGAAGTTGTGCCGCCAGTGCCTTGATGTTTTTTGCTTTGTTCCGGTACAATCCAAGTCGTTTGATTTTATCCTCAATTTCCTCGACGGGTGCTGCAGCGAGCGAAGCGGGATCCGGATACGCCGCGAACAATCCAGGTGTCACCTGATTGACGAGCACGTCGGTCGCTTGTGCACTCAGTGCAACGGCGACGACCAGTTCGAATGGATTCCGATGGATCAGCTCACAAAAGGCATCCGGAAACATCTCTTCTAACGTCGCTTCAATCCGATCGATTTCTGCCTTCCGTAACATCTTCTTAACCTCCCCGCGCCGCGAGATCCTCAAGCGTCTTGATGCCTTCACGTTCCCACGTTCGCAGAATTTGATTGATATAGGTCATCTTACGGACATTATGATAGACCGCTTCTCGCAGTGCAGCGAGCACCAGTTCTTCCGAAATATTCTCGATCGTCAGCCACTGGATGATCTGCTCCATTTGAAACGGTGACATCATGCCGAGTTCCCGTTCGAATTGTTGGAAAACGGACGGGTTGATCGTATCAAAATTCGGTGCTTCCTGTTCCGGTGGTGCCATCAGTTTTTCGTAAAGCGGAACCAGTGAATAACGCTCTGAGCCACTGACGTTCTCCATCGCAAGCAGTCCTTTTTGCAGTAGACCTAGTGTCGTCTCAATCGTTTCCGTCTCTGACAGTCCGAGTCGGTTACTCAACTCTTCCGGAGACGGCATTTCCATCCCTTCCGCCCGACAAGCGAACAGTTGACCAATTAACGTGAACTCGACGAAGCTAATGCCCAGACGTTTTGCCTCCGTAAACAACCGCTTCGGTAAGACGACCGTCCCCTCTTCGAATAATTGAATTAAATTATGATTCATCGTATTTCCTCGATTCTCTAGTCTAAACAAGAAATCGACCCGTCGAGACGATGGGTCGATGTTTTTCTTTGCTGCTTATGGATAGAGACGGTTCAGCAGACGTGGGAACGGAATCGTTTCCCGAACGTGCTCGACGCCTGTGATCCAAGCGACTGTCCGCTCTAAACCAAGACCAAAGCCACTGTGCGGAACAGATCCATATTGACGTGTTTCGAGATACCATTTGTAGGCACCTGTCTCGTCAAGACCATGTTTCTTCATCTCAGCGAGCAGTTTTTCATGATCTTCCTCACGTTGTGAACCACCGACGATTTCCCCGTATCCTTCAGGCGCAATCAAATCATCACATAAGACGAAGTCTGGGTTTTCCGGATCTTCCTTCATGTAGAACGGTTTGATTGCTTTTGGCCAGTGCGTGATGAAGACAGGACGTGCGAAGCTGTTTGCGATCGCTGTCTCGTGTGGGGCACCAAAATCATCGCCGAATTCGATATCGTCGAACCCTTGTTCTTTGAGCATGTCGATTGCTTCCGTGTACTTGACACGTGGGAACGGTGCTTTAATGTTTTCAAGGACCGTTAAGTCACGCCCAAGTAATTCAAGTTCAGCGCGGCAGTTCTTCAGTGCCGACTGCACGAGGTGCGAAACATAGTTTTCTTGGACTTCGAGGTTCATCTCGTGATCGTGGAATGCCATCTCCGGCTCCATCATCCAGAATTCGATCAAGTGACGACGTGTTTTTGATTTTTCAGCACGGAACGTCGGGCCGAACGAGAAGACCTTTCCAAGTGCCATTGCTGCTGCTTCCATGTAAAGCTGACCGGATTGTGACAGGTACGCATCTTCATCGAAATATTTCGTGTGGAACAATTCTGTTGTTCCTTCTGGTGCGCTACCGGTCAAGATTGGCGGATCGACCTTGATGAATCCTTCTTGGTTGAAGAATTCGTACGTTGCACGAATCAATTCGTTCCGAACGACCATGACTGCATGCTGACGCTTTGAACGTAACCAAAGGTGACGGTTATCCATCAAGAAGTCCGTTCCGTGTGCTTTTGGTGTAATCGGATAATCAACTGCTTCATGGATAAGTTCAATCTTTGAAATTTCCATTTCATGACCGATTGCTGTCCGACCGCCATCAGATTTGATGACACCTGTCACCCAAAGTGATGATTCCTGCGTTAAGCCTTTTGCTTGCTTGAACAAGTCTTCACCGACCGTTTCTTTGACGACGACACCCTGCATGAAACCAGAGCCATCTCGCAGTTGAAGGAAGGCGATTTTACCGCTTGAGCGTTTGTTCGCTAACCAACACCCAATCGTCACTTCTTCTCCTACATATTTGTTTACATCCCGAATCATTGCTTTCAACAGTCAACATCCTCTCTCTATTAAACGGCCGTATGCGCCGTGATGAATCCTTCAATCCGGTCGAGTGCCTCTAGGACACGTGCCGGATCTGTCGCGTAAGATAAACGGACATAGTCCGGTGCCCCGAATCCTGAACCCGGAATCAAGGCGACTTTCGCTTCCGATAAAACAGCTGTACACCAGTCATCGACATTGTCGAATCCACACATCTCAGCAGCCTGCTTTGCATGTGGGAACAAGTAGAATGCACCTTCAGGCTTCAGACACGTCAATCCTTTGATCTCAACGAGGCGTTCGTAAATTTTTTCAAGACGTTCTTCGAAGATGACACGCATCGCTTCGACTGGTGCATCACCTTCTTCGTACGCCGCAACCGATGCTGCTTGCGCAATCGATGTCGGATTCGACGTCGAATGGCTCGCTAAGTTCGTCATCGCTGAGATAATTTCTTTTGGTCCGATTGCATACCCGATTCGCCAGCCTGTCATCGCATGCGATTTCGAGACCCCGTTGATGATGACCGTCCGTTCGCGCATTTCTGGCAAGGACGCGATCGAGATATGTGTCGCACCATTGTAGAGCAATTTCTCATAAATCTCGTCACTGATGACGAGCAGATCGTGCTTGATTGCGACATCTGCTACCATCTCGAGCTCTTCTTTCGAATAGACCATTCCTGTCGGATTCGATGGTGAATTCAAGACGAGTGCTTTCGTCTTTGGTGTGATATGTTGCTCGAGCAATTCCCGTGTCACTTTGAAGCGAGACGATTCATCCGTCTCTAAAATGACCGGTACGCCGTCACTGAGTTTAATTTGTTCCGGGTAACTGACCCAGTAAGGGGCAGGGACGATGACTTCATCGCCTGGGTCGAGAATCGCTTGGAACAACGTCGAAAGTGCATGTTTTGCTCCTGAAGCAACCATGACTTCCGAGCGTTCGTATGGCATCCATAAGTCACGGCGTGTTTTTTCAATGATCGCATCCTTCAAGGCAACGGTTCCGCCTGACGGTGTGTATTTCGTATCGCCTGCTTCTGCTGCTTCAAATGCCGCTTGGATGATGAATTCCGGTGTATTGAAATCAGGCTCTCCCGCACCTAAACCGATGATGTCTTGACCTTCTTCACGCAGTGCCTTGGCTTTCGCTGTGATGGCTAGCGTCGTAGACGGTGTCAATTGTCGTACGCGTTTCGATAACATGTGGCCCACTCCCTTTACTTGATTCGTAATCGTTTGATGAAAGAACCTTCTTGATACGTGTAATACGAATAATCATAGCCTGTCTTCGTCTTTGAAACGATCTCGATGACGGCACGGTCCTCAAAACCGTACTTAGCAGACACGATGTCTCCGAGTTCCGGATGATCCGCGATGACCGTTTTGATGGCAATGCCATCAGCGACCGGTCGTGTCTCGATCGTTCCTTTTTTCGGAACGAACGCCCGTACCGCCTGCCCGCTCTGTTTCATCGTAAAAACGACATATTGACGTTTCCCGTTAAAGACAGTTTCGAACCGGACGTCCGTCGGTTTGAGTTCTTTTTTCAGACGCGCCTCTGCTTGCTCCGCGACGTTCTGTTCCCGGTCTTTTGCTTCAGCGATCGTCACCTGATAAACGGCGGTGCCAAGCACAGCCAAGATGAGAAGTGCACTCAGCAGACCGAGCGTGATTTTCCACTTCATGTACGGTAGATGGTGAAGACCATCTGCTCCTTATCTTTTTCATCGAGAGCAAGACCGAACATTAAATCTTCTGTTTTCAGCGTCCGGTTCAACAAGTCGACGATTTTATACGTATCGTCATGGCGGTTCACTTTGACGGTCGCAAGTGTTTCGATTTTTGAATCCATCTGTAAGTCCTCCCTCATTTTTCTTTATCTATTATAATGCGATAGGGTTTATCTGAATAGACTCAATCGCCATCATTCAAGAACAATTCAAGTTCAGCCGTCAATTCGTCAAGCGGTTTTGATAAAACAGGTACTTTCGGTAGACTCGTGACGAACCGTTTTCCGTAACGCGTCGTCTCAATCCGGCGATCGAGCACGAAGACGACACCCCGGTCGTTCGTCGTCCGGATCAGGCGACCAAATCCTTGCTTAAAGCGAATGATCGCTTGCGGTAGACTGTACTCGAAAAATGACGATTTTCCGAGTTTCTCAATCCGTTCCGAGCGCGCTTGGACGATCGGTTGATCCGGTGGGGCGAACGGCAAGCGGACGATGACGAGACAACTGAGGTCATCTCCGGGAATGTCGACCCCTTCCCAAAAACTTGCTGTTCCGAACAAGATACAGGCATCGAGTTGCTTGAACTGCTTCATCAGTCGTTGCCGTGAACCTTGCGTGACCCCTTGTGAGAGTAACGTAAACCGGTCTGGGAGCAACGGCTTCGTTGCCTCGTGCGTCAGTCGTAGCAAGTCGTTTGAGGTAAACAAGACGAGCATCCGTCCTTCCGTCACCTCCGCAATTTGTAAGATGGCTTCCGCAATCGTCTCCGCAAATTCCGGCAATGGTACGTCCTGTAGGAGTGGAAGATCCGTCGGAATCATCAATCGCACGTTATCGGCATATCCGAACGGCGACGGCACAACGAACCGTCGTGTCTCAAATGCATCGAGTCCTAATCGGTTCTCAATGAACTGGAACTTGTTCGAGACGGTCAACGTCGCTGATGTCAGAATACACGTGCGCTTTGAAAAGACATCGCGCCGCAGTCGCTCCGAGATATCAATCGGTTGTGTATAGACCCGTGTCAACTTTCGGTTCTTGACGGACGTCTCGATCCATGACACCGTCTCGTCATGCGGGGCAAGCATCGTCTCGAAGATCGCAAGTTCCGCTTCCTCGATTTGCGACGTGATTGCTTTTAGGTCCGCGACGAGCGATCGCTCGCGGTAACTCATCTGTTCCCGGTGTTCATGGAACAGCTTATGAATCGCGCGGATTGCCTGACGCAGGCGGCGCAAGACCAATTCAACCCGCTTGGCACTCTCCTGGACGGCACGCATCGAACGATCGAGTCGCTTGAAACGAATGCTGATCATCCCTTCCCGTCGTGCTTTCCGAGAAGCCAGCTCAAGTCCGTATGCTTGAATGATCATCAACAGACCGTCTGCTTCCTCAAGCAGCGTCGTCAGTGCTTCATCGACCGTCTCACTATGGGCTTCGACCATCTCGGAAATATCCCATTCTTCCGACAAGTCCAGCAAGCGGTGCAACAGTTTTTTATCGGACGAATACCCGAGCTGACGGAACAGCCGGTCGAACGTATGACCATCGAAGACGAGACCGAAATGATGACTCGCGACTTCTTCGATTTGATGCGCTTCATCTAAAATCAACGGACTGCCTTTTGGTAAGACTCCTGCTTCGAATTGCAAATCACTGAACAGCAACGCATGATTCGTGACGATGATCGTTGCATCCTTCGCCTGGCGAATCGCATGCTGGAAAAAGTCCCGGCTGTACCATGGATCAAACCGTCCGAGCTGCGATTGGCTGTCTGATTGAATCAACTGTTTAATCCCGATGTTTCCTTGCGCTGCACCACCCGGTAAGCTGACTTCTTCTAAATCTCCGGTTTCGGTCTCCGTCAACCAGACGAGCAGAATCGCCTTTGCGAGCGTGAAGTTATACGCCTCTTCCTGGTCGTTCAAGAAAAACTCGAATTTCCGTAAATCGATATAATTACTCCGTCCTTTAAGCAGCGCGATTTGGACCGGTGCATCGAACAATTGGCGCAGCAATGGTAAATCACGTGCGAACAATTGCTCCTGCAATTGAATCGTATGTGTACTGACGACGATCGGAACTTCATGTTCGAGCGCGTAATGGGCAGCTGGAACTAAGTAACCAAGTGATTTTCCTGTTCCGGTTCCCGCTTCGACGAGTAACGGTGCCTCTTGATCAAGCGATTGATACACGTGGCGCATCATCTCAAGTTGTCCACGCCGCTCTTCATAGCCTTCAAACAACCGTGGAAACGTGACGGCATTCAATTCATCGACGAATGGTCCGAACGGTTCAAGAACGGGCGGATGCGCCAAGCGTTCAATCGTCCGGCGCTTTCTTAAAGCGATTTTCCGGAACCGATCAAACCGTGCATCTTCTTCGATGCCGACCGAACGAATCGCATGATCGATTTCCTCTTCAACCGCACTAAAAAGGCGCGGGGATAACCGTCTTAAATGCTTCAACGTCTCAAGCGGTAACTGTTGGAGCCGTCGCAATAGTTCAAGCAGTAATTCAGCCGTTGCCGCAGCATCACTCCCCGCCCGGTGCGCTTCCTGATGTACGAGCTGCAAGGCTTCCGATAGATGGGAAAGGGCATGACTTTCTGCTGTCGGAAGTAAAATCCGTGCAAGCTCCACTGTATCGATGACTGGACCCGTATAGGGTAAGTAACCTTCTTCTTCTAACGCATCATTTAAAAAATTCAGATCAAACTGCACGTTGTGGGCCACGAAGACACCACCATCGAGCAGGGACAAGACACGCGGTGCGATGACATCAAATGTTTCAGCATCCTGAACATCTGCATCCGTGATACCCGTCAGCTGGGAGATGAACGGAGGAATCGGTTGTGTCGGACGCACGAAGGCAGACAATTGTTCTGTCAGTTGTCCATCTTCGATGACCGCCATGCCGATCTCAATCATCTCATCACCAGCTTTTATGGAGTGACCTGTCGTTTCCAGGTCGACTACGACGTACTTTTTCTTCAACACTGATCCTCCACCTTTAATCCATCCTCTTTACCGGATGGCATCTCATGTTCCATCTTAACAAAAAAAGAGACCCGCTGGCATGGTCGGGTCTCTAAAAATTTCATAAGATCGTGTGGGCGATTTCTTGAGACAACATTTGTGTGATGTCGTTCTGTTCGTTGAGGACCGCAACTTTAGGTACATGAGTCGCGATTTCTTCCGTTGACAGTTGGGCATATGCCATGATGATGACCTCGTCCCCGACTTGGAAATGACGGGCTGCCGCACCGTTCAAACAGATGACACCTGATCCACGAGCCCCTTTGATGGCATATGTTTCGATCCGCGCACCGTTCTGATTGTTCGTCACTTGGACTTTTTCATTTTCCAAAATCCCGACAGCGTCGAGTAGATCTTCATCAATCGTAATCGAACCAACGTAATGTAAGTTCGCCTCGGTGACTCGGGCCTTGTGTAGTTTAGCGTGCATGAATGTGCGTAACATCGTCATGCTCCTCTCGTATATAGTAAGTTGTCGATCAAGCGTGCCGATGCGAACTGCACGGCGACAGCTAAGAGAATCGTCGTCGTGTGTTCAGCGACGGGTCGTAGTGATGGATAATCGACGGCTTCGACGTAATCGATCGTCGTTCCCTCGAATTGAAGCGCATCGCGTGTCCATTTGAGAACCGTTTCAACCGATACGCCTTGATCAAGTGCTTGTTTTGCTTGCTGCAGTGCCTGCTGGATTCCCGGTGCTTGCGCCCGCTCCGAGTCCGATAGATAGACATTACGTGACGATTTTGCCAGTCCATCCGCTTCGCGAATGATCGGGCAACGGACGATTTCAACCGGAACGAAGTAATCAGCGACATACGCTTCAATTAACGCGAGTTGTTGCGCGTCTTTTAACCCGAAATACGCACGTATTGGACGGACGACGTTCAATAGTTTGCTGACGACTGTCAACACACCATCAAAATGTCCCGGCCGAGACGCACCGCATAAGACATCGTCTCCTGACCGGACCGTGACACGGGCCATATCCAGCGGATACATCGTCTCATTCGTCGGATAAAACAGGTAATCGACACCTTCTGCTTCCGCGATTTTCTGATCCCGTTCTGCGTCCCGTGGATAACGATCCAAGTCTTCGTTTGGTCCGAATTGTGTCGGGTTGACGAAAATACTTAAGACGACGATTTCATTCTCCTGACGTGCTTGTTTGAGTAATGAGGCATGCCCTTCATGCAGGAAGCCCATCGTCGGTACAAAACCGACGGAATCCGCTCCCGCTAAAAGCTCTCGTAACGTCTGAACGTCTTGAACAATCTTCATTCCTTGTTTCCTCCATAAAGCGCACCGATCAGCTCTTCATCCATTTGAAACGAATGCGCAAGTTCTGGGAACGCACCGGCTTTGACATCTTTGACGTAAGCAGCGATGGCTTCCGTTCCAGATGTATTCCAGTCCGTGTAGGCTTTGACGAACTTCGGTAATCGTCCGACACCATACGTCAAGATGTCATGATAGACGAGGACTTGTCCGGCAACGTCTGCACCGGCACCGATTCCGATGACGGGAATCGAGAGGAGCTCTTGAATCCGTTTTGCGAGCGGATGCGGCACACACTCGAGGACGAGCATCTTCGCACCGGAACGCTCTGCTTCCAAACTATCTGCAATCAGTTGTTCGGCTGCTTCTAATGATTTCCCTTGGACCTTAAAGCCTTCGAGAACACCAACGGATTGTGGTGTGAGTCCAAGGTGTGCGACACACGGCATCCCGGCATCCGTCAAACGGCGAATCGTCTTTAAAATCTCCCCTGCTCCTTCGAGTTTCAAGGCATCTGCCTGGGATTCTTGGAAGATGCGCGCTGCTGCGTCAAGCGTGCGATCAAATGAACCATGGTAGCTCGCAAATGGCATATCGACGATCATGAATGTCTGAGGTGCCCCACGACGTACCGCACGTGCGTGATGAACCATATCATCGACTGTGACGGCGATTGTTGAATCATAGCCGAGGATGACGTTCCCGAGGGAATCGCCGACGAGCAACATATCAACTCCTGCTGCTTCCGATAATTTTGCTGAAGGATAGTCATACGCCGTCAGCATGACGAGCTTTTCTCCAGCCTGTTGTTTTTTGAGTAGTGGACCCATTGTGTGCATCATGTTCTCTCCTTACGTGTGTAGGGAGGACAAAAGGAAAACGCCTTTCTTTCCAAAATAAATGCATGCGGAAAAGAAGGCGGAATAATTGAATATCGTCCTTCTGTCCCTGTCCGTTAAGATCAAGGCAGTTGAAACAGCTAAAACTGGCACCTGTCAATTCGGTATGGTTCCGGCAAGCGGATACCATCCGTGGTTTTATTATACATGACGGGAAAAGCTCTCTGCAAACCGTCTGATTCAAACCCTCATTCTTTTTCCCAGTAAATCAGCTCTGCCGAATGGAAACGGGTCTCCCCTGTTTCCGTCTCAATCCGAATCGTGCCCGTCTCGTCAATACCAAGCAATATTCCGGAAGCGGTCATCTGACGTGTCCGTAGCGTCACTCGTTCATGTAAACGATCTGCGAGTGTTTCCCACTCGGAGACGAAAGATCCGAACCCTAGCTCGAGCCACTGTGTGTATAGTCGTTCAAATCGATTCAAAAAAGTCGCGACGATCTCCGCACGTCGGAAATTCCTTCCTGATTCTCGAACGAGCGAAGTAGCACGATCTTTGATCCCTTCCGAAAACTGCTGATGGTGGACATTGATACCGATACCGATGATGACGGAACTGATCCGATCTGCCTCGGTCTGCATCTCCGTTAAAATTCCTGCTACTTTACGACCATTGATCAGAATGTCGTTCGGCCATTTGATCGTGACTGGTGTATCAAGTGAACGTAATGTTTTTGCCAGTGCAATTCCGGCTACAAGCGTTAATTGTCCCGCTTGATGCATCGGTACATCCGGACGGACGAGCAGACTCATCGCGATGCCCTCGTTCTTTGCTTCATGCCAGGTTCGTCCCAGTTGCCCTCGTCCGTTCGTCTGATGATCGCAGACGACGAGTGTTCCTTCTTTTGCTTGCTGCTGGGCTTGTTCGTGTGCGATCCGCTGCGTTGTATCGAGTTCGTCAAAATGAAGGATTCGTCGACCAAGACGTGATGTCGTTAACCATTGTTCAATTGCAATGGGTGTCAATAAATCCCCTTCGTCGACTAATTGATAGCCTTGTTTTTTATTGGAGATGATGTGATAGCCTTCATCCTTTAATGTTTGCATATGTTTCCAAATAGCGGTACGTGAAATATTTAGAGTCTCTGCCAACTCCTGCCCTGAATACCATGTCCGCTTGCGTAGTTCCATCAGGATTTGTTCTCGGACTGTATGTGCCAACGTTTTACCTCCTCCATCAAGGATGCCTGATCATTTCGGAAAGCGTGTACGACAACGCCGAACTCTAAATGCAACAGCGCTTCTTTGATCTGTTGTTTTCGAAGACCAAAACGAATCATATCTTTTCCGTCTACAGCAAGCTCTTTTCGTCCTCGAATCGGTAAGTCCGAGCGATCCGGATAATCGTTTCCTGTCATTTGACGCAAAACGTCCAGTTCCTCATCTGATAACTGATAACGATCCCAATCCGTTAAAGGGCGATGTACTAGTGGTGCCAGGCGCGCAGCGAGATGCACTTGTTGCTTCGACCGTTTCCAACGCGTCAATTGATCGCGTGTTAGACCGGCATCGAGTGCGAGCGTCCAGACAGCATCCTTTGAGACACCTTGGAGTGACTGCTTAGCCAGCGCTTCTATGATTATCGCATCCATACCTGGTAGATACCGTTCGATTCCAGTGCGGAGCATTGCGTTAAGTGCTTGTTGCTTTCCTGGTCCAAGTAACAGCTTTTCGAACTCAATCGCAATCCGCTCAATCGCGACAGCGGCTAGATGTGGGGCGAGTTCCGTAATCGCTTGTTCCGTCGCTGGATCAAGATCGAATTCGAGTTGGCTCATGAAACGAAATGCCCGCATCATTCGTAACGCGTCCTCATCAAAGCGTTCCTTCGGCGTACCGACCGTCCTTATGATCCGCTCTTTGATGTCCTGTTCGCCGCCGAATAAATCGACGCGTCCGGTCGGTCTGAGAGCCATTGCATTAATCGTAAAGTCACGTCGTGTCAAATCTTCTTCCAAACTAACACCAAGCGTCACCGCATCCGGTCGCCGGCGGTCGCTATATGTCGCTTCAGAACGGAATGTCGTGATTTCGTAGGGCACGTGGTTGAGAACGACGGTCACCGTACCGTGTTCAAGTCCCGTTGGAATGACGACCGGGAATAAGTCGATGATCTGTTCCGGTAACAGCGAGCTTGCTAAATCGTAATCTCCTGGTAACCGGTCGAGCAGCATGTCACGGACGGCACCACCGACGATATAGGCTTCACCACCCGCCTGTTCGATCGTTTCAATGATGTGATGTGCCCCTTCAAGCAAGTTCATGACGTGCACACACCCGTTCGTAAACTTGTTCATAACGGCGGACGATTTCGTTCGAATCAAAACGGCGCCGCGTATCACGAATCCCTTCCTCTGCCATCCGTTCGCGTAACATCGGGTCGTCTGCAAGTTCGCCGATACGTGCCGCTGCCATTTTGACATCGTACGTCGGAACGATATACCCGGTCTGCCCGTCCTGAATGACCTCCGGTAAACCACCAGCCGTTGAGACGATGCTCGGGACTCCGATTGCCATTGCTTCGAGGACGACGAGTCCAAATGCTTCTTTTTCCGAGAGCAGGACATGGATGTCACTGATGGCAAGCAACTGCGCGACATGTTCCTGCTTGCCAGCAAAAATCACTTTGTCATCAATACCGAGTTCTTTTGCCCGTCGCCGTGTCTGCCCCATCTCCGGACCATCTCCGACGAGCAGTAGACGCATCTTCCGGTCCTTCGCTGCAATCGCAAATGCTGCGAGCGTATCATCAATCCGTTTGACCGGTCGGAAGTTCGAGATGTGGATGACGACGATTTCATCCGATTCGATGCCATAGTGTCGTTTCAATCGTTCGTCACGCATCGGATAATAGACACTCTCATCAATCGAGTTCGCAATGACGTCGATATCGAAGTGCGCGTTGAGCGTCGCATTCGTCTCAAGCGCTAGACTTTCTGAGACGGCCGTGACGGCATCCGATCGTTCAATGCCGTACCGGATCGCCGGTTGCATCTCAAGATCCTGACCGATGATGGTGATGTCCGTTCCGTGCAATGTCGTCACGACGGCAACGCCTTTTTTCTTCGCCATGTTTCGACCGAGATCCGCACAGACCGCATGCGGAACGGCATAATGCGCATGGATGACATCGAGATCAAACAGATCGATGACTTCTGCTACTTTTGATGCCAGCGTAATGTCATACGGTGGGTATTTAAAAACGGAATATTGGTTGACTTCCACCAAATGAACCGTAATGTTTGGACGATATTCCGTCAGGCGAAAGGGCATGCTCGACGTGATGAAGTGAACGTCATGTCCACGGTCGGCTAATTTCATTCCAAGCTCTGTTGCGACGACCCCACTGCCGCCGACGGATGGGTAACAGAGAATTCCAATTGCTTTTTTCATGTTAAGACCACACTCTCTTTATGACTTCTATTCGTCTCTATTCTAAGCAAAATCGACCGGAATGACCACACTCACCACTTTTCGACTGATTTTCCGAGGAAATGCTAGTCTTTTTCTGACCCTACCGTTACCCTAGAGAAAGAGTCTTGTTTGAAAGGAGCAAATGGAAATGGCACCTCCCTTCCAGTTCCCGATCCGGATTCAGAACATTCTCTGGATTTTGGTCGGATCATTCATTTTTGCATTCGGTATTTATCATTTTAACGTCCAAAATGAACTCGCAGAAGGCGGGTTCACCGGAATCACCCTGATTTTAAAAGGCTTGTTCGGTTTATCGCCATCGATCACGAACTTAGTCCTGAACGTTCCGCTTTTCTTCGTCAGTTATAAGATCCTCGGGCGGACGACGTTCGTTTACACGCTCATCGGAACGTTTAGTTTTTCCTTTTGGTACGGTCTGATCGCGAAGTATTCCCCACTCGTTTTTGATTTACGGGAAGACATGGTGTTAGCGGCACTGTTCGCCGGTGTTTTCATCGGTGTCGGACTTGGGATCATCTTCAATAACGGCGGAACGACAGGCGGCGTCGATATCATTGCCCGTTTGACGAAACGTTACTTCGGTTGGTCGATCGGTCGGACGTTCTTGATCTTCGACTTCTTCGTCATCATCGCCTCCTTGACGTACCTCGACTACAAACAGGCAATGTATACATTACTCGCCGTCTACGTCGGTGCCCGCGTCATCGACTGGATGCAAGAAGGGACGTACGCCGGAAAAGCAGCGATGATCATCAGTGATCACCGGACGGAAATCGCGGACGGCATCCATGCGACGATGAACCGGGGAACGACCCGTCTGATTGCAAAAGGCGGGTATTCGGGACGCGATCTCGAAGTACTCTATGTCGTCGTTGCCCGCAACGAAATCAATCGCTTGAAGACACTCGTCAAAAGTGTCGATCAGCACGCTTTCATCACCTTACATGATGTCTATGAAGTGACGGGAGAAGGGTTTACGTTCGACGAAAACCGGGTTCCGATTAAAGAAACGTAAACAAAAACACGGATCGCTCGCTTGAGCAATCCGTGTTTTTCTGTTTAATCATCGCTTGATGGGTTAAAGACGATCAAGGCGAGACGAAGGAATTCGGCGACGGCAACGAGTGTTGCCGCGACGTACGTCCAAGCGGCTGCATTCAAGACACGGCGTGAACCGCGTTCTTCTTCCGCATCGATGATACCGTGTTCTGTCAACTGTGCCATTGCCCGGTTTGAAGCATCGAACTCGACCGGTAACGTAACGAGTTGGAAGACGACCGCACCGAGCATCAAGATGACGCCGAGCATCGCAAGACCGCTGAAACCGGCAAATAGACCAACCAACAGAAGCGGGAACGATAAATTCGACGTGATCGACGCGACAGGTGCAATCCGGTGGCGGACACGCATCATGTTATAGTCCGTCGCATCTTGAATGACGTGACCGATTTCGTGTGCTGCAATCGAAACGGCTGAAACCGTCGAACCGTAGTAGACGTCTTCCGACAGACGAACGACTTTGTTCGTCGGGTCATAATGATCGGACATCGTTCCGCCGATCGGCTCGAGCCGGACATTCGTGATGCCGTTTTGCTTCATGATGAAGTCAGCGACCTGCGCTCCCGTCACCCCGCTTTGAATCGGAACATCCTGGTATTTTTTATAGGTGCTCCGCACCCGCATCTGAGCCCAAATCGGGACGATGATGATGATCGCGAGATAAATCAAATAGTTTGCCACGAGACATCGTTCCTTTCTTTTTTTGATTATAGGTCTATTTTATGTTCAAGCGACCTTATTGTCAATTGAATCGCGCGCAACAAGCAGATATCCCATCAAAAGACATAATCCCGTCAACCAAAACGAACCGTATCCGATCCACTGGATATGTTCAGCGAGTGCCGGATACCGCGGCCATTGCCCGAGGACATAATCGACGACGTCGTTATGGATGACCCAAATCGCAACAAGAACGAGTTCCTTCGGGCGAAACGTCATCACGGGACTGTACAGTAACGCTTGGAACGCCATCGCTCCATGTGACACCATCAGCATCAGTGCCATTGCGGTTAAATAGGCGTTTGACGTACCGAGTTCATTCAGCATCAAGGCGTTCATGACGACCGCCCAGACGCCGTATTTGATCAATGTCACGAAGGCGAGTGCTTCAAACAACCGGGAACGTCGACCGAAGATCCAAAGAAAGACGATGATCGTAAAGAACAGCGATGCGGTTGGGCTATCCGGAATGAACGGATAATAATACCACTTCGATGTCGCAAGTTGTGGTTCGTACCAGTAGTAACCGTATAAGGTGCCTGCTAAGTTGATCAATCCGACGATCCAAAGCACGGCTTTATGGCGGAGTAACGTAAGTAATCCTTGCAATGGTTTCACCTCATCATCGACAAAAGCCGGAGGATTGCTCCCCCGGCTTTTGGCTTATTTATTGTTTTCGCCGCCTTCACCGTATGAAGCGATGAATTTCGCAAGTTCTTTATGATCCGCATCTGATCCTTTGAACTGACCAGCAGGCATCGAACCGATACCTTTGACTGCAATATCATAAATCTCTTCTTCTGTCTTTTTCGTACCGACGAGTGCTGGAGCTGCCGCGCCACCCTCGAGGTTCTTACCATGACAGTTGACACATGACTGGTTCGAATAAATTTCGTACCCTTTAGCCGATGTATCAATTTTTGGTCCTTCGTCCATCGTCAACTCACCTTGTTTGTGGATTGTATCCCAGTGAGTCGTTTGAACGGATTCCCATGTCAAGAAGACGATCGAGACGACTGCGAGGAGCATCATGCTGACTGCGATCGGACGTTTCGCAGGACGACGTTCAAGACCTTGGTCGAGCCATGGCGCGACGAGAAGTGCTGTGAACGCAAGACCTGGAAGGATGACCGTACCCATCAAGATGTATGGACCTGCAGCGAATTGGTATTTCAAGAGCTGATAGAGGAATAGGAAGTACCAGTCCGGAAGTGGAATGTACGACGTATTCGTCGGATCGGCAATGTTTTGAAGTGGTGCTGCTTCGACGATTGTCAGTGTCATGAAGCCGATCAAGAAGACCGCTCCAACCATCCATTCGCGAAGTAAGAAGTTTGGCCAGAACGCTTCCGTTCGACCTGGATATTCCGAATAGTCTTTCGACTTGTTCGGCATCCGGTTGTTGATCGACACCCGTGAATCGGTGACGAATTTCATTCCTTTACCACGATGCATCGTGTTCTCCCCCTTTTTTGTTGTCTAGATGATAGTCGGTTTAAAGTGGTCCAGAGATCCCTTGTTTACGGATCATCATGAAGTGGGCCCCGAGCAAGACGAACAATGCTGCAGGAAGGAAGAAGACGTGAATCGCAAAGAATCGAGCGATTGTACTTGCGCCGACGATTTCTCCACCCGCAAGGAGGGTCTTCGCGATACCACCGATGACCGGAATACTTTCAGCAATCTGAATCGTAACTTTTGTTGCGAACAAGGCTTTCATGTCCCAAGGCAATAGGTATCCTGTCAGACCGAGAGCTAAGACGACGAAGAACAAGAGAACGCCGACGACCCAGTTCAATTCACGTGGTTTTTTGTATGAACCAGTGAAGAAGACACGTAATGTATGTAGGAACAACATTACGATAACAACAGATGCGCCCCAGTGGTGCATACCACGAACGATTTGTCCGTGCGCGACTTCATTTTGAAGATAGTAGACGGACGCGTGTGCGTTGATGATGTCCGGTACATAATACATCGTCAAGAACATCCCCGAAAGAATCTGGATGACGATCGTAAAGAACGTCAATCCGCCAAAACAATAAACGAAAGCTGAAAAGTTATGTGCCGGGTTGACGTGCTCCGGTACTTCATGGTCGGCGATATCTCGCCAGAGCGGCGTAATGTCAACGCGCTCATCAATCCAATCATAGATTTTTTGCATCATCGCTTACGCACCTCTTTCGACTGGTTTACCAAGGTAGAGGTAACCATCTTTCTGTTGCATTTCATACTCATCGAGTGGTTTCGTAGGAGGCGTACCAGGTACGTTCGTGCCATCCTTCGTATACCGTCCGAAGTGACATGGGCAATAGAATTGCTCCGGGTGCGTCGGATCTGCGCCGAAGCTGACTTGGCAACCTAAGTGTTTACAAATCGGTGAAAGAGCCAAAATTTCTCCCTTTTCATCTTTGAACACCCAAGCAGACAATGTTTCTTCGAACTCATACCACGCATCTTGCGTTTGTTTCTTGAAGTCGACCCGTTTTGGTTCTGTCGTGATATCCGACAACTTCATTACTTTTACTTTATCGCCTGCTCCTGATTTCTTCAGGACTGGATCAACTGCGAAGTTGACCATCGGCATGACCATCGTCGCCGCCATGAAACCGCCGACGCCTGTCAATGTATACGTCAAGAATTGACGACGTGTTACGTTAGACCCGTTTTGAGCCATCTCGATCCCCCCTTGTGATGTACGCTGTGCCCCAAGACGACAGTACTTCACACAAATTTCTCACATGGTAATAGTATCTTAATAAAATCATTGCGTCAACCGCTTCATAGCGCGGTCCAACGGTTTCCTAACTGTTCGAGAACTTGTCCAACAAAATTCCCGACCATCTGACCTTGTTGGTCACGACTCATCGTCTCAAGAGCTAGACGTGGCACGTAGATAATCTCTTCGGCGGCAGTCTCCTTCCACCTTAAATCAGCGGTGATGAAGGTGATGAAACGGAATTGCCCGGAAGCAGCCGCTTGACGCCATCCTTCCAACTGTCCAATCGACGGTTCATCGATATAGGTCATGGCGGGTAAGAGCAACGCCCGTCCGGATAGCTGGCGTTCGACTTCGGACGCCACCGTCAATGTCATGTCTGCGCATTCCGCGTAGGCATGCATCGCCTCATCGAAACCGATCGGAAGCAAAGGCACGATCAGCGTATCGATATACGCTTGCTCGCTTCGTGTCCGCTGTACGTCGGATGGTTTGAAACGCAAGTCATTTCCCCCTTTCTTTCGTACTTACAATTCGTCACATTTAATGTATCATATCCACATTTCCTCCTGCTTCTTTAATGTGAACGTTTTATGAAATTCCAGTCTATTTTTCTTCATATTTTGCACAAATCTTCACATACAAAAAAGGATCATACCACCTTGCAACAGGTGATATGATCAAGCGTTTAGGGCAACTGGCTTCTAACGAGTCGCAATTGTTCGGAGAGAGAGTGGAACCTGCTTTGATCCCGAGCATCTAATGCTTCATCGATCAGTCGGACTAACCGTTCTTCTTCCTGACGGTTGACGGTGACGGCAATGAAGTGTGTCGCCTCATCGGCAACTCTTGGTTCGACGGCGACTTCCGGACGGAACGGATTCTCTTCTAGTAATGAAAGATATTCATCGTCCATCATCATCCCCTGGAAGTTGAGCTCGATATAAACATCCTCTGTCGTCAAGCGGATATCATGATAGGCCTTTTCTGGATCCGTCGTCTTCACATCCCCTTTTTTAAACAGGAATGGCTCTGCATCGAATCCGTATGTCGTCATGATGATGGCTTTAGGCGCAAACATCGCGTTTTGAACGAAATGGACATGGTCGAGCTTTTCCTCATTTCGCAACCAGTAATCGATAAGCCATTTTGCTTCTCGTCTTTTTAGCGTGTAATAGGTTAAGATGCGGCGTAAGAAGCGTTGCTTTTTCTCTATCATCTCAATCCTACTCCCTTCTCCCATGAAGTCACTCATTCATTCGTTCTACATAATCAACGAGTTCATTATCCTCTGGTGCCAATTGGGCAGCCCGACGTAAGAACTGCTGCCCTTCTTCACGCCGCCCTTCTTCGACGAGGGCAAATCCATACTCTTTCAAGAAGAGGGCATCTTCCGTGAACGCGGCTTCGACTGAGGCATAATGCTCCATCGCTTGCGTATATTCCTCCAAGGCATATAGAGCGCGTGCCCGATACCATGTCAAAATCGGAGCCGTGACATGTTCTTCGATGGCTGAAATCGTCTCAAGCATGGCATCGTGGTCCTCATCCTCAGCAAGCAATGACAAAAGACGCTCCGCTGCGACGATCGATTCCGGATTTAAGGCAAGCGCCTCGCGTAAGGCTTGAACGCTTCCGGACCGGTCGCCGAGTTTCAGAAGGAATAAGGCTTCCATCGTCCGCAGTTCGTCGTTATAGTCGTCTCGTTCCATCCCTTGCTTAATGACGTTCAACGCTTCCTTCGTCAGACCGAGTTCAGCTTGACTTTCCGCATACGGGACATACGCGGATGTATAGTCCGGATCCTGTGCGATCAATTGCTGGAACGTCTCAACCGCTTTTTGGTGTTGTCCGACACGGTGCGCCGTCATCGCAAGACCAAACAGTGTATGCAAATCAGACCGTTCAGCAACAGCGCGCTCATACAGTGGAATCGCATCCTCGAACTGACCCGTCATCGCGAGTGACTCTGCGTATAGGGCGTCGAGCGGTAATTCAGCACGCAACTCAGGACGTTCGGCGATTTCCGCGAACAATGGAACGGCTTGATCAAACGCACCAAGCGTCATATACAGTTCAGCCAGTCCGTATGCGAGCAATGGTTCTTCCGGTGCAAGATTACGGGCTTCCTTCAGCTTCGCTAACGCAACTTCATCCAGTCCTTGTGACTGGTAGAGGTCTGCGAGTAACACGAGCGACCGGGGACCGTATTCCGTGTCCGACGGATCCACCTGCTCGAGCACGGAAATCGCTTCCTCTTCCCGATCCAGGTCGATGTAACATTCAGCGAGTAACAAAGCGACGCCAGCGTTACCGGCGTACTCGACGTAAAGCGGTGCAAGCAGGTTGACCGCCCGGTCGGACAGACCGAGTTCAATGTAAAGATCTGCGACGGCCAGACGATCCTCGTCTGAGCCCGACTTTTCTAATGCTTCTAACGCCGTTAAGGCTTCGGAGGTGTGTCCATGTTCCAATTCTTCGATAATGCCGTTCAATAGTTGTTCGTTCAAGGCAAACGCCCCACTTTCTGTCGTCCGACTGCTCCTTATTCAGGTATGCCGGATTGAAGTTTCTTTAAATCATCATAGAACGTTGGGTAGCTGACTTCAACTACTTCACGTCCATGAACCGTAATTTCAGGATTGATCGTCGTTGCGATCGTCAACATCATCGCCAGTCGATGATCGCCGGCACTGTCGACGTCCGCTGCTTGTAATGGTGTCGGTCCTTCGATGATCATCCCATCGTCTGTTGCTTCGATGTGTGCACCGAGCCGTTTTAACGCCGCAACGACTGTCTCGATCCGGTCCGTCTCTTTGACGCGGAGCTCTTCCGCATCCCGGATGACCGTCCGCCCCTCTGCCTGTGTCGCAAGCAGAGCAAGTAACGGGATTTCATCGATTAACGATGGAATCTGTTCCCCTTCCACCGTAATCGCTTGTAAAGCTGTCGTCTCAACCGTCACGTCCGCCGTCTCTTCCCCACCAGTTTCAGAGCGGTTCGTGATTTCAACACTTGCGCCCATCTGACGTAATGTCTGCAAGAACCCGACTCGAGTCGGATTCATCAGGACATGTGTCGTCGTGATGCGACTTTCTTGCCCGATGACGGCTGCCGTCCACCAGAAAGCAGCAGATGATGGATCTCCAGGAACGTCAATCGCCGTGGCACGCAGACGCGCTGGACCTTGCAATCGAATATGACGTCCATCTTCGAAATCGTCAATCGAGATATCGATGCCGAACTGCGGCAGCATCCGTTCCGTATGATCACGTGATAAAACCGGCTCGATGACCGTCGTCTCCCCGTTTGCATATAAACCTGCGAGGAGGACAGCACTTTTCACCTGCGCACTTGCAACCGGTAATGTATAGGTCGTTCCGACTAGTGGCGTGCCCGTAATATGAATCGGAGCCGTTTCTCCGTCCAGCTTTGCCCCGAATAAAGTCAGAGGTTCTAAAATCCGTTTCATCGGACGACGTCGTAAGGAGTCATCGCCGTCAAGCGTGTACGACGCTTCACCACCGGCTAGAATACCGCTCAAGAGGCGAATCGTCGTTCCGGAATTGCCGCAGTCGATCGTCGCTTCCTGAAGCGTATCCGTACCGGTAATGCGGATTTCGTCGGCAGTCCGCTCCACTTTCGCACCAAGCGACTGCATCGCCTGTAAGGAAGCAAGGCAATCGGCTCCCTCAAGTGCATTTCTGACGCGCGTCGTTCCTGATGCAATTCCACCGAATAGAAAAGCACGGTGTGTAATTGATTTATCTCCGGGTACTTGTACGGTTCCGTTTAAACCCATGCTAAACACCTCACAGTTTGATTGTACGCTTGACGAAGCTGTTCATCGTCTACGGATTTCACGATGAAACGTCCTTCTTGCTCGAGGACGAAACGTATGGTTGCCTGTTGATTCTTCTTATCCCGACGCATCAGTTCAAGATAGGTCTCGAACGGTTTTCGGGCAGGGAGTTTCGTATCCAAACGGTGAATCAGTCGGGCGATCCGCTCCGCTTGTTGTACATCCCCTTCGAGACATTTGACGAAAACAAGACCGATCCCGACGGCTTCTCCGTGTGACAGACCGTGACTCGCATATTCGACGGCATGTCCGAACGTATGCCCGTAATTCAAAAATGCCCGCATCCCCTGTTCTGTCTCATCCTGTTCGACGATATCTCGTTTGACACGGATGCCACGGGCAAGCCACTCTTCTAAATCGAGTCCTTTGATCGTGTCGAGCGATGCTTCAAGCAATGTATCCGCAAACGACGGCCGCGCCAACAGACCGTGCTTGACGAGTTCAAAAAAACCGCTACGCCATTCCCGGTCTGGCATTGTCTGCAGGAGTGTCAAATCATAGAGGACAGCGACCGGTTGATAAAAGGCACCGACCAAGTTTTTACCGAGCGGTAAGTTCAAACCGACTTTTCCGCCAACACTCGAGTCATGGGCAAGTAACGTCGTCGGAATTTGAATGAACGGAATCCCCCGCAAAAAGCTAGCTGCGACGAATCCTGCCAAGTCTCCAATCATCCCGCCGCCAAATGCGAGGATGAGACTGTTACGCGTCATGCCCATACGGACGCCTTCTTCGAGGAGTCCGCCGTATACGGTCAGCGTTTTGCTTTGTTCACCTGGTCGTACCGTACTGATATGAATCGCACTCGTATCGATCTGTTGACCGAGTGCTTCTAACAAAGCTGGTACATGTAGTCGACCGACCGTCTCATCCGTAATGATCCAGATGCGGTCGGCCTCCTGAACAGCTTGAAGATTTGCGAGATGCGCTAATGCTCCGACTCCGATACGTACTGGGTAAGTAGGTTTCAACCGGATGTCTAAATCGATCAAAACGCCCGAACCTCCTCTTTATAGGCGTCTACTGCATCCTGAAGACGTTTCAGCGTTGATGTTCCGAACATTTCAAGAATCGCGACTGCGATTTCGAATGCCACGACAGCCTCTAATACCACGGAAGCTGCCGGAACAGCACAGGCATCACTCCGCTCGATTTGAGCCGTGAAAGCTTCCTTCGTCTCGATGTCGACCGATTGAAGCGGTCGGTAGAGTGTCGGAATCGGCTTCATCGCTACCTGGACCCGGATCGGCATCCCTGTCGACATCCCGCCTTCGATTCCACCGAGATGGTTCGTTCGTCGACTATAACCATTCGCATCATGAATGATTTCATCTTGAACCGTACTGCCTTTGCGTCTTCCGAGCTCGTACCCATCGCCGAAACCAACCGACTTCATCGCATTGACACTGATGACGGCTTGCGCGATGCGGCTATCGAGCTTCAGGTCGTTTTGGGTGAACGAACCGACGCCAGGCATCATCCCGGTGACGACGACTTCGATTTCTCCACCGAGCGTATCCCCCTCTTGTTTCGCCTCATCAATTGCTTCCATCATCCGCTTTCCTGCGGTTTCGTCAACGCATCGTACCGGTGAAGCATCAATCGTTGCTTGATGGATTACTGGATCTTTCCATGGCGCATCGATTCCACCAATCGATCGAACGTGTGAAAAAATTTCAATCCCGAGTTCAGCTAGCAATTGTTTAGCAAATGCTCCGACAGCCACACGTGCGGCCGTCTCACGCGCTGAAGAGCGCTCGAGTACGTCGCGTAAATCACGATGGTCATACTTCAATCCGCCAACGAGGTCCGCATGTCCCGGACGCGGACGTGTCAAGGTCCGTGGTCGTTCTAGCTGTTCTTCGAGCGGTTCCGCTTGCATCACCTGCGTCCAGTGGGTATGGTCCTTGTTTTCGATGAATAGACTGATCGGCGATCCCGTCGTATATCCATGACGAATACCACCGCGCGCATCGATCTGATCCTGCTCGATTTGCATCCGTCTTCCGCGACCATATCCGCCTTGACGTCGCGTCATTTCACGCTGAATGGCTTCAAAGTCAATCGTCAGACCTGCTGGCATTCCATCAATGATGACGGTTAATCCTTTTCCGTGTGATTCTCCTGCTGTCATGTAACGCATTTGCTTCATCCCTTCCTACCTTCAGCCGATTTTTTCATAAAAGAAGCTTTGTTTCATTTTCAAACCGAAGCGCTCCGGTTGGAAAATCTGTTCCGTTCCGCCGACGAATAAGATGCCACCTGGCTTTAATGCTTTGACGAATGAACGATAGACATGCGCTTTGGCTTCTTCAGTAAAATAAATCAGCACATTCCGACAGATGATCAGGTCAAATCCCGTATCATAACGATCGCCGAGCAGATTATGTTTACTGAAACGGACGAGCCGTTTAATCTCCGGTACGACTTCAAACGTTTGTTCCTGTTCCATGAAATAACGCTTTTTACGCGCCTCGACGACCTCATTCAAAGCAGAAGCTCCGTATCGTCCAAGTTTCGCCTTTTCAAGCACCAGTTCATCCAAATCGGTCGCCTGAATGGTAAAGGCAGAAGGGTCGAGTCGTTCACTTAAGATCATGGCAAGGGAATACGGCTCTTCTCCAGTCGAACATGCGGCACTCCATGTCCGGATTCGTCCGTGTGCCCGCGATTCAAGGATCGGTAGAATATCCTGCTCCAATTGTTGCCAGCGAATCGGATTGCGAAAAAATTCACTGACGTTGATCGTCATCCGGTCTAAAAACTCCTCATAGAGAGATGTACTCTTCTCCATCGCCTGCATATAGGAGGCAAACGTGCTGTATCCCTTTTTGTCACGTAATGCCGTCAACCGTCGTTTCATTTGTGCTTCTTTATACTGACCGAGATCAATCCCTGACTTGGTCTTGAATCGTTGAATGAAAAGTTCATAATCTTCCAATTGGCACACCTCGCTCACTCTCGATATCGACTGATCACGCTTGTGATCACTTCAACTTATTTTCTATAGTAGCATAAAGCTATAGGCATTCCAAAAATCAATTGATACGTCTCGTCACTCCTGCTTGCAATAAAAACGACAAAAGGGATTCGATGTGATCGAATCCCTTCCCCGTTGTCTCGTTATTCAAGTATCATGCGTTAACTGGCTGTCCTTGAAACCAAAGCGCAAGCTCACGTTTCGCACTTTCTACACTATCTGAACCGTGAATGACGTTCTCACTCATCGTATTCGCAAAATCACCGCGGATTGTTCCTGGTGCTGCCTCGAGCGGTTTCGTCTTCCCGATCATTAGACGAGAGACTGCGACGACATCAGCGCCTTCAACACGTAACGCCACGACAGGACCTGATGTGAGGAAAGTGACCAACTCTCCAAAGAACGGTTTCTCCGCGTGCTCTTCGTAATGAGCTTTGGCTAACTCTTCCATGACGTTCATCATCTTCATTTCACGAATGATGAATCCTTTGCGTTCGATCCGTCCGATGATTTCCCCAATCAATCCACGTTCTACGCCATCTGGTTTGACCATTAAGAATGTCTGTTCCATCTTTAGTTCCCCCTATGAAATGCTTTTAGAAAAGCGCTTACATAGTCAGTTTACTGGCATTCGGAAAGAACATCAAGAAATTTTTGACAATCTTTATCCTTTTCGTTTCCCAACGTACCGCGCCACTTCTTCAAGTGACCGTTTTGCTGAGGATTTAGGCAATGGTTCAAGCCGTTTGATGGCTCGCTGAATATAACGATCAACCGTTTGTTGTGTTCGTTCCAAGGCGCCGGACGTCTGTAGGAACGATAGCAAAGGCGCCACTTCCTCGTGGGTCGGCATGCTCTCGATTTGCGAAAGACGTTCATAGAAGTCAGCGTTCTCTGCACCATAAAAGACGGGAAGGGTTTTATGCCCATGACGCAAATCTTCGGCAACCGGCTTTCCGAGTTGTGTCCGATTCGCCGTGAAATCAAGCAAATCGTCCGCAATCTGGAACGCAAGACCGATATCACGACCGAATAACCGTAGCGCTTTCGTATCAGCTTCCGAACAATTAGCGACAATGGCACCCAGGTGACAGCTTGCTTCGATCAAGATCGCTGTTTTTCGCTCGATTCGTTTGATATACCGTTTAATTGATTGGTCCCAGTCATACTGATCATAAATCTGCTCGATCTCTCCTTCACAAATTTCTCGCATCGTATGCACCATGACTTGGACGAGCTCCGGCTTACCGACTTCCCCAATCAAGCGGACAGCTTCTCCGAACAGATAGTTACCGGAGTACAGAGCGACTTCCTCATCGAAATATTGCATGACAGTCGGTTTTCCGCGTCGAAGTTCAGCGTCATCGATGACGTCATCATGAACGAGGGATGCCATATGAACGAGTTCAAGACTTGCCGCGACACGTACGAGTTCGTCCCGATCTGCCTCACCGAATTTCGATGCGAGTAGCACGAATGCTGGACGAATCCGTTTTCCACCTGCTTTGAGCAGCTGTTTTCCTGCCGCATCGATCGTCGGTTCCTCTGAAGCAATATGGCTGATCAAAAAACGGTCGACTAAATTAACTTCTTTTGTGACATCACGATAAATGGAGTGCAGTGACATCTCACCACTTCTTCCCAAGGTGCATCGCAGCAGCCCCACCCGCGAATGCCTTGACTTCTACCTGCATGAAGCCTGCTTGTTCGAAGAGTTGTTTCAGTTCGACGCGGTCGAGGAAAACTTCCGTCGATTCTTGCAACCAATTGTATTGATCATATGATTTAGCGAGCAATCGGCCGACCTGTGGCATGATTTTTCCGAAGTACAGTGAATAGGCTTCACGGAAAATCGGAGCAGTCGGTTGACTCGTCTCTAAGCAAACGACCGTTCCACCCGGTTTTAGGACACGATGCATCTCTTTAATGACTTGTAAATAATCCGGTACGTTCCGTAAGCCGAAACCAATCGTTACGTAATCGAAGGAGTTGTCCCCAAATGGTAAGTCCATCGCATTTCCGTGAATCAACTCGATGTTTTTCATCTCGAGCGCTTCTACCTTTTCAACACCGACCTTTAACATGTTCTCTGAAAAATCAAGTCCTTTAATGACGCCAGTCGGTCCTGCTGCTTTTGCCAGCTGGATCGTCCAGTCAGCTGTTCCGCAACAAAGATCAAGACACTTTGCGCCAGGGAACACTTGCATCCGCCGCATCGTCTCGCGTCTCCATAATTTATGCAACCGAAAACTGATGATCGAATTCATTTGGTCATAGTTCGTTGAAATCGATTGAAATACTTCATACACTTTTTTTTCTTTATCTTTTGTCTGCACACCGCTCACCCTTTCCAAGATCTCATGCTACCGCCATCTGTTCCAGATGCGATAACAGTAATTTCTGAGCGACAGGATCCAATCGTTTTGCCTGATCCTGAATGATCCGTCGCCCTTGTCGTGTCAGCCATTCTCGTTTGCTGATGGTCGCTAGTCCCTGCACTAAGCCGAATTCCGCCGTTAACCATAACAGAACCCGTTCTTCCGTCGTCTCATAGTTCATTTCGTGCAAGGCACATTTTGCTTCATTGACACGTTGAACCGTACGACCGAGTGAGACGAGAATCTCTTTTGGTAATCCTGCCAACTGCTCGAAAAAATAACTGGAGAATAAATCTCCTGCCAAAACGAGAAGCTGACGTTCTTTTGAACCGCGGAGCGTCTCATTGACACGTTCATGCAGACGCAGCGCGACTTGAGCGAAATGAATCGCCTTGACAAGTGCTTCCGTATCAAGCGCATCTTGCTGAGCGACATCAACCAACCAACTGATCTGTTCACGATCGATGGAAGGGAAATCCACATGTCGAGCCAATCGTGTCGTTTGTTTAGTGGTGAGTGCAGTGATGATTTCATCCACGCGCAGCTCTTGTTGTTCCATGCTTTTACCCCCCGATCTCCAGTGCCATCCCGTTGATGGACGTTCTTCTTTTTTAATATACCATAATCGGCGGGCTTTCACGCTTCTGAATGTCCACAAAAAAGCCGCCCGAGAATTTCTCGGGCGACTATGTAGCCAAATTACTTCACAGCATCTTTAAGCGCTTTACCTGGTTTGAAGGCAGGTACTTTGCTTGCTGGAATTTCGATATCTTCTTTCGTGCGTGGGTTGCGACCTTTACGGGCTGCACGCTCACGGACTTCGAAGTTACCAAATCCAATCAATTGGACTTTCTCTCCAGACTGAAGTGTCTCAGTGATCGATTCGAATGTTGATTCAACAACTTTCGTCACGTCTTTTTTCGTAAGACCTGATTTTTCGACGACTGCTTGAATGAGTTCAGTTTTGTTCATTACTTTCACCCCCTCCCAATCACTTCTTCGAGGGTAATCATACCCCATAAACGTTGATATTACAACATTTTCGTGTAAATAACGTTCAATTTTCAGATTCTTCGCTCGATTTTTCCGAAAACACAGGTTCGCCTTTTTCGTTTATCGTATAGCTTTGGGAATAAGCGGGAACAAAAGGTTGATCTTCGTAAAGTAAATACCGAATATCCTGACCGACTTTCGGCTTTTTCTTCGCAGTTTGGACCGCTTTTTTCAACTCTGGTAAATAGTTGATGAACAGGCGCCCTTGACCATCGACATAAATCGATAACCGCTCATCCGAGTAAGGACTTGGGACAGTCGGTTCTTTTTTGATGAACAATTTTTTATAATCAAGCGTAAACTGATTTTTTCCGAACGACCCTTTGAACGGATACTTATCATTTTTCTTACGATACGCATCAATCCGCACTTGTAACTTCTGTAGCTCTTCCGCGACGAGCAGGTCCATCAGTTTAACGGTCGGTTTCGTTTCGACATCGACCAGTAAATAAATGAACGTCCCGCCACCTTCGAAGCTGTTCGAAGGCGGATCACTCATATAACGAGGAATCAGACGACCTAGTTCAATCTGGTACCGTTCCATGAGTGGTGTATCAGCATCCATCGTTTTAATGGGTAAAACACCCGTATCTTTCTGATAGGCATCGACAGCATCCTGAACCGTTCGGAGTTGTTGCGGATACGGTACACGATTTGACGGCTTTTGACTATCAGGAAATAGACAGCCTGACAACAGCATCACCGGCATGAGCATGAGTAGAACGAACCATTTTTTCATGCGCTCGGCCCCGCCATGACGATGAACACCATGATGATGGAGGCAACGATGAAACAGACGAAGGCTATCGTCGAAACGAGAATTTGCCAAATCCCTTTCAACTTCGTTCGGCTGACTGTGACCAGTAAGACACTGATCGCAAAGAGTCCAATGCCAGCGAACGAGATCCACATTTTCATTAATCCTGGACTCAAGGTTTCCACCCCACTCCGTTAATCTTTCGTCGCGAAGAGATGCTCGATCTCGTTTTTCTGCGGTCGCTGCATCAACTTTTTGACTTCTTCTTCGGGTGTATGTCCGTCAAACAGGACATGATAAAGCGCGGACGTAATCGGCAATTCACATTGCTTCGTTTCCGCTAAATCATATGCCGCTTGTGTCGCTCGGACACCTTCGACGACCATTCCCATGTTCTCAAGCACCGTTTCTAATTTCTCACCCCGACCAATCGCATTCCCCGCGCGCCAGTTCCGGCTATGGACAGATGTACAGGTGACGATCAAATCACCCATTCCTGTCAAACCGGTGAACGTCATCGGATTTGCACCGAGCAACGTACCAAGTCGTGCTATTTCAACCATACCACGCGTGATGAGCGCCGCTTTGGCATTGTCTCCGTATCCGAGACCATCCGTCATGCCAGCAGCAAGTGCGATGATGTTTTTGAGTGCTCCACCAAGCTCTGCTCCAATGATGTCGGCATTCAGATAGACACGGAAATTCTCATTCGTAAACAGTTCCTGGACACGACCGGCTTCCTCTAAATCATCAGAAGCTACGGTTACCGTCGTCGGTTTTCGCAAAGCGACTTCCTCCGCGTGCGAAGGACCTGTTAAGACACAAACGGCTTTTCGTTTCGCAGGATCGATTTCTGCTTCGATCAATTCGGATAAACGCAGATGTGTCTTCGGTTCAATCCCTTTTGAAGCGTGAATCAACACGACAGGATCCGTCAGCAACGCATTCAGTTGACGTGAGACGGTCCGAATCGCAGAAGACGGCGTGACGATTAGAATGTGCGTCGCCCCAGTGACCGCTTCTTTTAAATCCGTCGTCGCTTTTAACGATTGTGGCAATACGACACCCGGCAAGAACTGCGCATTTTCATGATGTCGATTGATTCGGTCGACGTTCGTTTGTTCACGACCGTAAAGAATGACTTCTTGATCATTATCAGCTAAGACGAGCGAGAGGGCGGTTCCCCAACTTCCCGCTCCGATGACTGCGATTTTGGTCATACTGCTTCACCCCGTTATTGTTTTTGACGAGCCAGAATCCGGATCGGTGTACCTGTAAAATCAAATGCCTCACGGATTCGGTTTTCAAGATAGCGTTTATATGAGAAGTGCAATAATTCAGGATCATTGACGAACAAGACGAACGTTGGTGGACGTGATGCCACTTGTGTTGCATAGTTGATCCGCAGACGAACCCCTTTATCCGTCGGTGCCGGGTTCATTGCAACCGCATCGACGATGACATCGTTCAAGACGCTTGTCTGAATCCGTTGTGCATGGCTGTGCGCTGCTTGTTGAATGACCGGTAACAACGTCTGCAAACGTCGTTTCGTTTTTGCTGAAACGAAGACGATCGGCGCATAGTCGAGGAATCGGAATTCTTCGCGAATCTCTTCTTGCATTTTTTTCATCGTCTTATCATCTTTTTCGACAGCATCCCACTTGTTGACGACGATGACGATTGCACGACCTGCTTCATGGGCATAACCAGCAACTTTTTTATCCTGCTCGATGATACCTTCTTCCCCGTCAAGTACAACACAGACGACGTCTGCCCGCTCGATTGCCTTTTGAGCACGCATGACACTAAAGCGCTCGGTTGATTCATAGACTTTCCCGCGTTTTCGCATCCCTGCCGTATCGATGATGACGTATTCTTGCTCATCTCGCGTAAACGGTGTATCAATCGCATCACGCGTTGTACCGGCGATGTTTGAGACGATGACGCGTTCTTCACCAAGAATCGAGTTCGTCATACTTGATTTACCAACATTCGGGCGACCGATCAAGGCAAACTTAATCGTGCCTTCGTCATATTCCAACTCTTCTTTATCTGGTGCGAGTTCAAGGACACGGTCAAGTAAGTCACCGAGACCAAGACCATGCGTACCCGAAATCGGGAACAAGTCTCCGAATCCAAGAGAGTAGAATTCATACATCAGATCACGCATTTCAAAATTATCCACTTTATTGACAGCGACGACGACCGGTTTGTTCGAACGGAACAACATGTTCGCGACTTCCTCATCCGCTGCTGTGATTCCTTCGCGTCCGTTCACCATGAAAATGATGACGTCCGCTTCATCAATGGCGAGCTCCGCCTGATGACGCATCATTTGAAGTAGGGGCTCATCCCCGACTTCGATTCCACCTGTATCAATCAAATGAAAATGACGATTCAGCCATTCTCCAGTTCCGTAAATACGGTCGCGGGTAACGCCTGGCTTGTCTTCTACGATTGAAACCCGATCTCCAATCACCCGGTTAAAAATCGTCGACTTTCCGATATTTGGGCGACCTACGATCGCCACGACTGGAATTGCCATCCCAACACCTTCTTTCTCTTCTCTCGCTTCATAGCCGTTCTATTGTATCAAATCAAACCCTTATATACCATAACAAACGACATATAAAAAGCGGACACGCTTGTGTCCGCTTTGTGTCCATGCTTATTCTTTCGTCTCGGAATCGTCTTCCGTCAAGTCAGCGACAGAAAATCCTTCTGAGCGATCCGTGTAATCCGAGTAGTCTTCAGCAGATCCTTCTTCCTCTTCTAACACACGCGTCGAGAGTGAAATCTTATGCTCATCAAGACGTACTTCGAGTACTTTTGCTTCGATTTCTTGTCCTTCTTCAAGTACTTCTGAAGGAGAACCGATGTGGCGATTCGCAATTTGCGAGATGTGCAACAGTCCTTCGACTTGTGGTGCGAGTTCGATGAAGGCACCGAATTGAACGAGACGACGAACACGTCCTTTGACGATATCGCCAGCTTCGATTTTCCCTTCCATCTGTTGCCATGGACCCGGTTGTGTTTCCTTGATCGATAGCTTGACCTTTTCCGTATCCCGATCGACGCCAAGTACTTTGACCTCGACTTGTTGACCTTCTGTGACGATATCTGACGGACGCTCGACACGGTGATGTGCCATCTCCGAGATATGAACGAGTCCATCGACGCCACCGATATCAACAAAAGCACCGAAGTCTGTCAACCGCTGGACCGTTCCTTCAAGGACTTGACCGACTTCTAGATTCTCAAGTGTCTCTTTTTTCTTCGCATTCAGTTCACCTTCGACGACTGCTTTATGCGATAGGATGACACGGTTCTTTTCTTGATCGAGTTCGACGACCTTGACGTCGATCGAGCGACCGATATAGTCCGAGAAATCCTCGACATAATGACGCTCGACGAGTGACGCTGGAATGAATCCGCGAACACCGATGTCAACGACGAGTCCACCTTTGACGATGTCTTTGACGACGACGTCAAAGATTTCACCTGATTTGTACTTCTCTTCGACTTGTTCCCACGCTTTCAGGGCATCGATTTCTCGTTTTGAGACAACGACCTCTTCATCCGTGATTTTCTTGACCTTCACTTGTAGTTCATCTCCGACGTTCAGCACGCCGCGAATATCATCGAGATGAAGACTCGATACTTCGCTAATCGGTAAGATGGCTTCTGTTTTATATCCGATATCAATGAGTGCTTGCTTGTCTTCAATTTTCACGACCATTCCGGTAACTACCTGGTCCCGATGAATTTCAAAATCAGGCATATCTTTCATTTCTTCGACCATTCCAACACAACCTCCTCACGATGAGTACAAGAAACGCTCTGACACCTGCTAAAGCGTTTATCCTGCTTCTAACTTCTTACAATTCTGACTATTTGTCAAGGTATTAAGCGTGATTGAAGTAGACGGATTTGATTTCGTCCATGATTCGGTCAGAAATCGCTTTAGCAGCGCCGCGCTGGTCCCGTAAATCCGAAATATCGACCGGTTTTCCGATTGCGACGTGCATCCGTTTAAACGGACGATACGGACCGATGATGGCAACCGGTAAGATTCGAGCGCTCGATCGTAAGGCGAAGAACCCGACGCCTGGTTGCGCGGACGTGAACTCACCAGGAGCAGACCGTGTGCCTTCTGGAAAAATCCCGACCGTCTCATCTGTATTCAACAGTTCGATCGTCCGCTTCAAGGCTTGACGATCCCCTTGACCGCGTCCGACAGGATAGGTTCCTGCCGCAATCATCAACTGCTTCAAGGCAGGCACCTTGAACAGTTCCTCTTTTGCCATGTATCGAACGGAACGTTTCGGCGGGATCGCACTGACGAGAAAAACGGGATCCCAGTTCGAACTGTGATTGGCACAGACGAGTAAGGAACCGTCTTTCGGAATGTTTTCCTGACCCGTCACCTTTAATCGGAAGACTGTTTTCGCAATGACCCAGACGGTAAACCGCGCCACTCGGTATACGGTATCTCTACGTTTCATTTTAAGACTCCTTCAGCTAGCTCCATCAAGCGCACGACGACCTCGTCAATCGTCATCTCCGTCGTATCCAGGTATAGCGCATCTTCAGCTTGACGGAGAGGTGATTCCTCACGTTCACTATCTCGTTTGTCCCGCAAGGCAATCTCTTCTTGAAGTATCAGGAGATCACTATCCATCCCCCGTGCCACGTTCTCACGGTGTCTTCGGGCAGCGCGTTCCTCGACTGTCGCCGTCAAGAATACCTTTAGTTCTGCATCAGGCAAAACAACGGTTCCGATATCACGACCGTCCATGACGACCCCGCCTTCTTCTGCTATCTTTCGCTGTGCCGTGACAAGTGCGGCACGCACTTCTTTTTGCCGTGCTACGAAAGAGACGTTATTCGTGATTTCGATTGAACGGATTGCATCCGTCACTTCACGATCACCAATAAAGACAAGTTGCCCGTTTTCGCCTGGTGTTAAACGAATATCAAGCGATTTCATCAATTCACCGAGTGCTTGTCCATCTTCCAAATCAAGCGATCGTTCAATTGCTGCAAGGGTTACTGCTCGATACATCGCGCCTGTGTCGACATACACATAGTCGAGGCGTGCTGCCAATTGTTTGGCGATTGTACTTTTACCGGCACCAGCCGGTCCATCTAATGCAATTTGAATCTTTTTCATCATCAGTTCTGTCCTTCCATCTTCCCTGAATTCGACAGGGATTCATTCTTCCGAACGTTATCATAGCAAAAAAATGCGGTCAGGTGAATGGATTCATGCCCCTCCGTGAACTTTTCATCTGCATTTGATAACAATGACGCAGGACGAGTTCTCGACTGCGGTCTGGAATCATCGTGAACTGAAAGGCCAGTTCGTAGCGTTCTTCTCGTCGGTCGATCCGAACGAGTTCCGCAACGACATCTAGTGTACTCGAGACACCGTCTCCAGTCGGTAAGATGAATGTCATCTCGACTTCTTGATCCTTTTCAACCGGTAGTCGGTCGGATAAGATCATCATTCCTCCAGCAGATAAATCAAGCGTTACCGTCGTAAACGGTTCAAAACGCGTTTTATATGGATGGACCGCAACATCTAACATCTGTGGAACACGAACGAATTGTCGACGTTGAATACGTTCGATTTGATCATCTTGAGGTCGTTTCAAGGCATAACGTTGTCCGCGTAACGGGTCGTTCTGCCGTTCCACGACGACCGTATCAAATCCAAACAGTTTTCCTTTTTCTTTAAAGAAATAAAATGATACTTCTTCGTGATCCGACAAGATGAACGTCTTCAGCGTCGCCACCTCACTTGGCGCTTCGATCCAGATTAGTCGATTCGTCACCGCCGTTACTTTGGAACGTCCTTGCCGATCCTCACTATTTGAAAGCATTACTAAATCCCCGATTTCCATCATGCTGTTTCGCTCCTACTCTCTATTTGATGCCATCCGAATGATGTCTCTTCCGTTTGAACCGGCGATTCAAACGATTGGCACCGCGTACTTGAAATAAGCCAACCGTCCATAAAATGACCATGAAGACGATTGGCAGAAAAGATATACCACCATTTTCCAATATTAACAAATTAAACAGGATATGCGCAAATACCGGAAGAACGATCGATAAGGATAACCACCGGTAAGGATGCGGCGAAAATTTCGCCATCCCCATGAAGAAGCCCATGATTACAGCGAACAAGGCATGACCGGAAACCGGCAATAGCGCACGAAACAGGACATGTTCGACCGTTCCATTCACCATCAGATACAAGATATTCTCAAGCGTCGCAAAACCGAGCGAACACGCTACGGCATAGATGATGCCATCGTAATAATCATTAAATCGTTGGTGGATATAAACGGTATAGAAAACGACGAACCATTTCGCGAACTCTTCTGTAATCGCTGTCCGGACTAAGCGAATCTCCTCAAGCCCACCAAACTCCGTCTGGATGATGTAATCGATGAACATTAATGGAAAGACGAGTAAAATACCGAAAATGAAACTTCGGAGGATATATCCGACGGGTTCCGATTCATGTTCATGGCGCAGATAAAAATAAGTCAGGAGTGCGATGCCTGGGGCAACTCCGGAGAAAACGATTTGTACCACGCTTCCTCTCCCCCTTTCTTCCTCTACATTAGAATAAAGGTTTCTCGGAAAAAAGAAAACGTCCTCGTTGTGTAACGGGCGAAAAAGGTTACAATATGGAGGACTGATTGAATACGACATAGAAAGTGGGTGAAGGTCTTTTGTCTTCTGACACAGACCATTTAGCATGAAATCATTATTATTAATTCATACAGGTGGTACGATTGCGATGGCTCAGGATCATGCCGGTCACGTTCTTCCGAACGACATCAATCCCCTGGATGCTTCATTGCCTCGGGCAACAGATATCGCAAACATCACGACACGTCATTTCGCAAACTTACCTTCTCCGCACATGACGCCTGACATCATGCTTCGGCTGGCGCATTTTATTGAAAGTGAATTGGAAAAAGGTCACTATGACGGTGTCGTCATCACGCACGGCACGGATACGCTTGAAGAAACGGCGTATTTCCTTCATTTGACCGTCGGTGCCCCGGTCCCGATCGTCTTGACAGGTGCGATGCGTTCATCCAACGAAGTCGGCTCCGATGGCGAATTTAATTTGATTACAGCGTTACGTGTCGCCGTAAGCGAGGCAGCACGCGATAAGGGAGTCCTCGTCGTCTTTAATGGTGAGATCCATTCAGCGTTTAACGTCACAAAAACCCATACCTCTTCCGTCGACACGTTCAAGTCCGTTCATTTCGGAAACCTTGGTATGGTGACGAAGGATCACGTCTACTTATTCAACACTCCCCATTTAAAACAGACCCACATGGTCACGACGCTCTCCAAACGGGTCGCGGTCTTAAAGGTCTATGCGGGAATGGAGCCCGACTTGCTTCTTGCTGTCAAGGAACTCGGATATGACGGCTTGATTCTCGAAGTGCTTGGACAGGGGAATGTCCCACCAAGTATCGTAGATGCCATTGCCGAATTGACTGCCATCATGCCGATCGTCATCGTCAGCCGGTGCTTCAACGGTATCGTTCAAGACGTTTACGGTTATACAGGCGGCGGACAGCAGTTAAAAGAACTCGGCGTCATCTTCTCGAATGGACTCAATTCACAAAAAGCACGTCTCAAATTAATGGTCGAACTCGAAATCGACGCCTCTCGAATGGAACTTGAAGAATCCTTCCGCGTCGAATAAATAATAGACAAAAACCTCTTGATCCGAAATCACACATTCCGGATCAAGAGGCTCTTTTACTTACGATTGAATCGATGCTCCCCGCAGGCGCTCCACGAGATGCTGTGCAATTTGCGCTCCATGAAAACGTCCATTTTCAATGAATATTTTATTGGCATCAAACCCCGCTGCCACGACACCCGCAATATAGACACCCGGTACATTTGACTCCATCGTCTCTTCATCATGACTTGGGATACCCGTTTCACGATCAATCGTGACACCGGTATCTGCAAACAAGCCGACGTCTGGTGTATACCCTGTCATGGCGAATACGAAATCTGCCCGAATCGTTCGTTTGTCTCCATTAATCTGATAAACGACGTCTTGTTCCGTGATTTCTTCGACTGTCGCCTCAAAGACCATCTTGACCTTTTCAGAACGAACAAGTGACTCGAAGTTCGGCAGTACCCATGGTTTAATCGACGCACTATAGGCTGGACCACGATAGAGAACGGTCACGCGCGCACCGGCTTTTTCAAGCTCAATGGCAGCATCGACGCTTGAATTTTTTCCGCCGATGACGACGATGTCTTGATCAAAGTAAGGATGTCCTTCCGTAAAGTAATGCGAGACATGAGGCAGGTCCTCACCCGGCACATTCATCGTATTCGGCAATCCGTAGTATCCCGTCGCAAGGACGACGGATCGAGCGGTCCGGACCCGTTTTTTTCCCGCACGTTCCGAATGAACGATGAAGTTGTCTCCGTCGCGTTCAATCTGCCCGACTGTTTCAAACGGACGAATCGTCAGCTGTTTTCGCTTCACGACTTCCCGGTAATACACAAGCGCATCAAGACGGCGTGGTTTTAATTCTTTATTAATAAAAGGAACCCCGCCAATTTCCAGTTTTTCACTACTTGAAAAAAACGTTTGATGCGTCGGATAACGATAAATCGCTTCGACGATGTTTCCCTTTTCAAGCACTTCGACGTCTAGTCCCCGATCCTGCATTTCGATCGCTGCAGATAGACCACACGGTCCTGCACCGATGACGATACAATCTAACATGTAATACGCTCCTCTTCCGGTTGCTTTTTTTATATCTTAGCAAATCTCACCGAGAGACGAAAGAAATTGCAACAGTAAAACGTCCGCTCCTCACTAAACAGGAACGGACGTTACGTATTTCAGCTTAGACCCAACCACGGAATCGAGACGCTTCCGCCATCTTCCGGACACCGACCATATACGCGGCGAGGCGCATATCGACATTACGAGTCAACGCTGTCTGATAGACTTGATTGAACGAATTGACGAGAACTTTTTCGAGTTTCTCGTGGACTTCTTCTTCTGTCCAATAATACCCTTGGTTATTTTGTACCCATTCGAAGTAGGAAACCGTCACGCCACCGCTCGAGGCTAAAACATCCGGGACGATCAGGATGTCACGTTCAGCGAGAATTTTCGTCGCTTCATTCGTGGTCGGACCGTTTGCTGCCTCGACGACGATTGCTGCTTTGATGTCATGCGCATTGTCTTCCGTGATTTGATTCTCGATGGCTGCCGGAACAAGAATATCACATTCGAGTTCAAGTAGTTCCTTGTTTGAAATCGTGTTTTTAAACAAGGTCGTCACCGTTCCGAACGAGTCGCGCCGGTCAAGTAGATATGGAATATCGAGTCCGTTCGGATCGTGAAGTGCCCCGTACGCATCACTGATTGCGATGACTTTCGCACCTAAATCGTACATGAACTTCGATAAAAAGCTACCTGCGTTACCGAATCCTTGGACGACGACGCGTGCCCCTTCAAGTGAGATTCCTTTTTTTGCTGCCGCTTCTCGGATCATGATTGCGACACCTTTCGCCGTCGCTGTCTCACGACCGTGTGAACCACCGAGGACGAGCGGTTTCCCTGTAATGAAACCAGGTGAGTTGAATTCATCGATCCGGCTGTATTCATCCATCATCCACGCCATGATTTGCGAGTTCGTAAAGACATCAGGAGCTGGGATATCTTTCGTCGGTCCGACGATTTGGCTAATCGCACGGACATATCCGCGGCTCAGACGTTCGATTTCACGGAAGCTCATCTCCCGCGGATCGCAAATGATTCCACCTTTCCCACCGCCATAAGGTAAGTCAACGATTCCTGCCTTTAGACTCATCCAGACGGATAACGCTTTAACTTCGACTTCTGTAACGTTCGGGTGGAAACGGATTCCACCTTTCGTCGGTCCTACCGCATCGTTATGTTGCGCACGATATCCTGTGAAGATTTTCGTCGAACCATCATCCATCCGTACCGGAATCCGGACGGTAAGCATCCGGAGTGGTTCTTTAAGTAGTTCATACATTTCGTCCGGATAACCTAGTTTTCCTAGTGCTTCCTTGACGATTTCTTGTGTCGCTTCCAGTACGTTCTTGCGATGATTCGCATGTTGTTGGTCAGTAATCATTCCAACGTTCCTCCCCATAAGTGGCATCCCCTATGCCGTTTCCTTGTTCGGATAAAGTATACTCTTTTATCGAACGTAATGAAAGGGGTTACGCCTATATTTGTAAGCGCTTTCTCACTTCTTTTCCTAGGATATCATTGATTCGTCTGTTTTGTTTGACGATGGCGTTCGATGGCTAGTTCCATGAAGGATTCGACCAGTTCCGGATATTCGATGCCGACTGCACGTGCCCCGTCCGGGAACAAGCTCGTCGCTGTCATCCCTGGTAATGTATTCGTCTCTAAAATGACCGGATTTCCGGATTCCGGAACGAGGAAGTCCGAACGTGAATAACCGGAACAGCCCAGTACTTGGTGCGCTTTGACAGCCCATTCTTGAAGTTTAACCGTTGTCACTTCATCAAATTCAGCAGGACAGATATGTTCCGAACCGCCAACCGCATATTTCGATTCATAATCATAAAAGGCGTTCTTCGGAATGATTTCGATGACCGGCAATGCTTTTTCTGCACCTTTATGACCGATGACCGGAACCGTCACTTCACGTCCTTTGATGAACTCTTCCACGAGAACCGCATCATCAGCTTCGAATGCCTTTGCAATTCCTTCACGCAACATCGTCTCGTCTTGTGCGATCGTCAATCCATTCGATGAACCTTCCTGCGCCGGCTTGACGACACAAGGGAATTGACCATTCCATTCCGCGATTTTTGTTTCGATATCATCCTCGCGCTCTAACAGCACATCACGCGCAATCGAAATACCTGCTTTATCAAAATGGACCTTTGAACGAGCCTTATCCATCGCAAGTGCTGAAGCGAGTACACCTGAGCCTGTATATGGAATATCCGCAAGTTCAAGCAGTGCTTGTACGCGTCCGTCTTCACCAATTTTCCCGTGAAGAGCGATGACAGCCACATCTACATCCAGCTGAAAGAGTTCATGTGCCCGATCAGGATGAAAATCAACAGCAGTGACTTCATGTCCCTTACTGTTCAATGCTTCCATGATCGATTTTCCACTGTTTAATGAAACCTCCCGTTCACCCGAAGTCCCACCATATAAAACTGCCACTTTCATCCTACTTCACTCCTTCTTCTTACGTTCATTGATTATCATACCATCCCGAGGACGTTGAAAAAATACAAAATGGTGCCACTTCCTCCATCAGCAACAAAGAGGCGTCAGGATATCCAGTAATATCCTAACGCCTTCCCGGTTCAAATGTTGAATTGTCCTGCAATCGTACTGACAGCATGTGTTGCTTGAATCGTCTTTCCGTATTCCGCCATGACGAGCGGACTTTTCGGACTAGGCTCACCATATTCCGATAAGATCGTCGTAATGGTACGCTCAAGCGTCTCATTCATCCGCTCTTGGAAATAAAGATAATAGCACCCTTCAAAGAAATACAGACTTCCGCCGGTCTCCGTGTATGCCATATGACGTTGTAGACCGTGACTTGCTTGAATGACGTCTTCGAGCGACTCGAGTGCGTACAGGACATGATGAACGATATCAACCGTCATCCGGATTTCGACTTGATCAAACTCTTCATTCATCTCTTCCGGCAAATCGCCTTCACGGCGTACATCCACGAGCATGCCGTCATTTGGGAAGAACGTGACGAAGAATTCGAGTGTTCCTGCTGCCTGAAAACCAAAATTCGATTCGGCTTCTTCTAATAAATTACGCAATAAAGCTTGTCCCTTTCCGACAGCCAACGTTTCTGGTCGGACGTCGTGAAGCGATAACTCTTGCTTTGTGATAAAGACACGAAGGTGTCCTTGTTTCATGTGTTCAAACCTCATATAGACTCCTCCAGTCAAAACCGGAAACACAGATGTCTCCGTTCGTTATGAACCATACTATACACCAGTTGTCGGAGTGAGTCGACTTAACCAACTTTTCCACGATTGATCGTCTGCACCAAGTAAATGTGGACCATATCGTTCCGGGAGCTGATCGACCGCATAACCACCAAGACCAATCTCAAGATCCGGAAAATCAGAACTCAAGTGTGCTAGTGCTTCATCAAGTAACGGTAAATGATCCGATAACGTGCAAGAAAGAATGACCGCTTTCGGTTGCAACTGATGCGTGACCGTCACTAAATCTTGGACCGGTATTCCGGAACCGAGGAAAATGACATCAAAACCAGACTGGCGCAGATATAGTGTAAAGAAAAGTAGTCCCAGTTCATGTTCTTCTTCTGGTGCACACACGCACACAATTCTCGGTAAAAACGGATTGATTGGCATCTGTAAGGAGAGAGTCGATAAACGAGCACGTAAAAACGCTGTCGCAAAATGTTCGTGCGCGATCGTAATCTCACCAGATTCCCACTTCAATCCGATTTCGTGCAAAAGCGGACCGACGATATCTTGAATGACCTTATCGAAGCTAAACATTGAAAATGCCTTATTCATGATGTCATGGGCATGACGTTCCTCAAAGTTCGTCAAGGCCCGAAACAGTTGATCCCGCAACTCTACACCGTAATCATGCGGTACTTCAGCACGATTGACCGGCATCTCGTAGAGTTGGATTGCCTTTGAGACCGAAAGCCCTTCTTTTTGTTTATCAACGATCCAGCGTAGTTTTGCGACATCATTATCGCTATAAATCCGGTGTCCCGATTCACTTCGATCCGGATCAAGTACCTGATATCTCCGCTCCCAAGCACGAATGGTCGTCGGGTTGAGTCCCACCAACGCAGCAACTGCTTTGATATTATATTTCCCACGATCCATGCATCGTGCCTCCTTCCCCTTCCTTTTTATTATACGCTGAAAGGAAAAAAATCTCCGTTCACAATGTGCCCTTACATCATGAACCCGAAGGAAACGAACGCGATGATGATCGTAATCATAAGTACCGTCAACGTAATCGCCAACGGATTTTTCGTAAAGGGTTGTTTCAATCGTTCATTGCGCACCTGTTCGATACGCGAAGATCGTGGCGGTAGTACCTGCTCTTCTTCTTCCTGATGTAACCGTCGTTGATCTTGTTTACTCACTGTTCATCACCTTTTCCTGATAAAAATAAGGATATTTTCTAGTTTACACCGAATCTGGTGATGAAAAAAAGACTTGTTCTAATCGCTTTTTCCATTCCATTGCTTGCAGCCCCTTGATGACTGTCGGCTGTTCCCACTCGATCGTCCCGCAGACATCACAACATCGTGGTTGTACGATAGGTACTTCATCAAAATGACGTAACAGGACAGACCTGCGACATTCATGTTGCAGAATATAATTCATCATGTGGGTCACTTCCTGCCATTTCACCTGCTTTCGCTCCGACTGCCACTCGATGATCTGTTCTTTTGTCCATCCTCTTTCTAGTTGTGATTTTAGCAGTCGATAAGCGGGATCGTCAGGGTTAAGCCGTAATCGACTTTCCATCTTTGCGTAGGATTCCCCCCGCTCGATCCCTTGTTTCAACTGATCCATCCACAACACGGGAGCATACTGTGTATCGATCAAATAAGTTTGTAGCTGTTCATCTTGAGCAGCGTATAGTAATATCGCAGTCGCGTCATTTCCGTCTCTACCTGCACGACCGACTTCTTGCATGTAGGCTTCAAGCGTCGCCGGCATCGTATAGTGAATGACCGTTCGAACATTTCCTTTATCAACACCCATCCCGAATGCGCTCGTACACACAAGACAATCGATTTCATCTTGAAGAAACTGTTGTTGGATGAGTTGCCGGTCTTCGATCGTCAAACCGGCATGGTAGTAGGTTGCGCCTTCAATGAAACCGGCTAATCGTTCCGCTTCTTTGCGTGTTGTCGTATAGACGACACAGGGACGAATGATACGCGTCATCCATTTTAATAAAGTAGCATCCTTCTCGTTACGCTCCACCCGATCGACGATGTACTGGATTTCCGGTCGATTAACGGATCGACGTACGACTTTGGGATCTGACAGATGAAGCCGCTCTCGGATGTCTTGCTCGACACGTCGGGTTGCCGTGGCTGTCAATGCTAGACAGGTCGGGTTGCCCAGTTCCCGTCTCACTTGACCTAGCTTTGCATACTCCGGTCGAAATTCATGTCCCCACTGCGAAATACAATGCGCCTCGTCCACGACGAACAATGCCACGTTCACCTGCTGTAACCTTCTTCTAATTTGCGGTAATGCCAGCTGTTCCGGTGACAGATAGAGATAACGCACATGCTCAAGCTGAGATAATATCTGTTCTTTCTCTTCCCTCGTCTCGACCGAGGTCAATTTCGCTACGGAACGTTCGCCACGTCTCTTGATTTGCATCACTTGATCTTCAATCAACGACAGCAAGGGAGACAAAATCAATGTCAGACCCTGCGGTTGCATATAGGACGGAAACTGATAACAAACGGATTTCCCTCCTCCTGTCGGTAAAATCGCCAACGTATCCTTCCGCTTTAAGACCGCTTCAACGATTTCCCGTTGTCCCGGACGAAACGTCTCATACCCAAAGTATTGTCTTAATGTGTCTTCCATTCATTCACCTCCCATTTGCTTCGAGCTAACACCAGACGGATTTGAAAATACGATACTTCTGTCTGCATGGCACCCTTGATTTGCTTAAGAGCATATGTTTCAAGCCGATGAGCTATCTCTTGAATCTCGAACTGTTGTGAAGGTGAGACGAATTGCTCAAGCGGAAACGATGATGCGTACATGGCGATTTCAACCAAATGATCCTCCATCGTACTGTGTTTCAGCTGTCTTCTTCTGGCCACGTCTTCGACTGTCCTACCCTGTCTGAGCAACTCCCATGTTTTTTGTGCGGACTGTGTCATTTTCGAGGTACTTAAATCTACACCTAGTTGATGAATGAACGGAAACTGTTTAACATCTCGAATGCACTGCCGCCAAGCCATCCTAAATTCAAATTGGATCGTTTCCTTGTCCACCTCAAATAATTGCGCCAACTGCGGATACGACCATCCTGTCTGTAATCCTGATAGGCGATGACTGATCAGTGTCGCTTCTCGTTTTGAACGGTTCTCAAGTAAACGGGATAACTCTTGGTACATGCATGCTATCCACTCCTTACGGTTTGGAATATGCGCAAGGACCCCTTTCACCCATTCACGGACGACTGTTTCCTGTTGGACTGGAATGAACGGTTGTTTCGCCTCCAGACATACGACCGTTTGAATGAGTAAACTGATTCGTTTCCACATCATTTCCGGATAACCGCGTAACTCTCCTCCAAGCTGATCGATGATCATGTCATCCGTTTGCTGCAGCGCACGTGCGCCCGCTTCCGTTAGCCGGAGTGTCTCTTGACGCTCAATCCATTGTTTAGAAGCAAGGTCCGTCAATACGGACTCGAAACGCTCTTTACTGATCAATACCGTCCCGAATGTCGACTCCAAATCGTAAAAATGCGCATCTTGAAGGGAGGTAGCCGACTTTTTTCCTTGAAAGATATGATACAGACTCCGGTCAGAACGTTCATTCCGAAGACGCCCGATTGCCTCCAGGAAAATACGGTCCAGTATAGTGATTTCCATATGGTACGTCCCCCTTTTGCTTCTAGTAAAATATGCCTTTACATCAGGATCCGCTTATACGCTTCGGGAGAAGACGTTTTAGAGATGTCGTTTGTGGGCATGTGATGATATATACATTTTCTGTTGTCACTTACGCTTCGTCATTGAAATGCAACGAGTAGTCCGATACAATGACATATAGATGAGAACAGCGTGTTTCAATATTGTTTTCGTATAGAGAGGAGACTGTTCAATGGCTAAATTTACGATTGTCGACAAAGATACGTGTATCGCATGTGGTGCTTGTGGAGCAGCGGCACCAGATATCTATGATTATGATGATGAGGGTTTGGCATACGTCATTCTTGATGATAACAATGGTACTGCCGAAATTCCAGAAGCATTATTCGACGATATGATTGATGCATTCGAAGGATGTCCCACGGATTCAATCAAAGTAGCAGATGAATCATTTGATGGCGATGCTTTAAAATTCGAATAAGTGTATAAAAAAAGATGTTTCCTCACGGAACATCTTTTTTTATTTCACTTTTCCTGACGTCATCCTTCTGAAAAGACCGGGTATCGCCTAAATGGCAATATCCGGTCTTTTCCAGTGGAATGCAGTTCTTTATCGTTTCCCTTTAATATACGGTACACCAACTGCTTTTGGTGCATCAGCACGTCCAACGACACCAGCGAGTGCCAAGATCGTCAATACGTAAGGAGCAATCAATAAATACACTTGCGGAATTTGATCAAGAACCGGTAACTGTTGACCGATGATCGAAATCGCTTGTGCGAATCCGAAGAAGAGCGCAGCTCCCATGGCACCGAGTGGGTTCCATTTTCCGAAAATCATCGCTGCGATGGCAAGGAATCCTTGACCGAGAATCGTCGTGACACTGAAGTTCAAGGAAATTGACGTCGCATAGACTGCACCAGCAAGACCACCGAAACCGCCAGAGATCATAACACCGATGAAGCGCATTTTCGTAACGTTGATTCCCATCGTATCCGCTGCCATCGGGTGTTCCCCGACAGACCGTAACCGAAGACCGAATGGCGTCTTAAAGATGATGTACCACGCGATGAACGCAAGGATGATCGCGATATACGAAGTGTAGTAGACGTTTGCGAAGAACATCTTCAACACCGGAATATCGGACAAGAACGGTACGTTCTCTTTTGAGATCCGGTTCGGAATCGAATCCGTCTGTCCTTTTCCGTAAAATGCACGGACGAGGAAAATCGCGAGACCTACAGCGAGTAAGTTGATTGCAACTCCGAGAACCGTTTGGTCAGCTCGGAAAAGGATTGCTGGAATCGCGAGGAACAGCGAGAAAACTGCTCCGACAACGATGGCAATCAGCATCGCGAGCCAAGGACTTGCAGCACCCAAGCCCATTTTCGATAATGTCAATGCCGTGACGATACCTGTGAAGGCACCCATGACCATTAATCCTTCTAACGCAATATTAACGACACCCGAACGCTCACTGAAAATGCCACCAAGTGCCGCAATGATCAACGGAGCCGAATAGGCAAGTGCGATAGGCACGATGATATAAAGTACTTCAAGAAAGCCCATTATTGACCGGCTCCTTTCGCTTTTTTAGATTCTTTCTTAACTGTGAACTTCTCGATGACGAGACGAATCGCGTAACCGGAAGCAACGAAGATGATGATGAACGCAATGATGATTTTAATCAGTTCCGGTGGAATACCAATCTGTTGCATCGACAGACCACCGATGTTAAGTCCCGCAAACAGTAACGCTGCAAGCACGACACCAATCGGGTTGTTCGCACCTAACAAGGCAACTGCGATCCCGTCGAATCCTACTCCAGTAAAGGACGCGTTCAGCGTCATGTTCTGGAATGTACCAAGACCTTCCATCGCTCCGGCAAGACCTGCGAATACACCTGAGATGACGAAAGACAGGATGATATTACGGTTTACGCCCATCCCTGCATATTCAGCAGCACTCTTGTTGAATCCAACAGCCCGAAGCTCATAACCAAGCGTTGTTTTCCAAAGAATGAACCAGAAGACGAGTGCAGCAATGACGGCGATGAAAATCCCGTTATGCAGACGCGAGAAATCCGTGATTTCTTGTAAGAACGGTGACGCGAGCGATGCCGATTCCTTAACCGTCTCTGTCCGTTCATTCGTGATGCCGATGACGTGACGTAAAATATCGTTCGTAACGTACAACGCGATGTAGTTCATCATGATTGATGTGATGACTTCGTGCACGTGGAATTTCGCTTTTAAGATACCAGGAATCGATGCCCATAGTGCACCCGCTAATCCTGCCCCGATTAAAGCGAGTGGTAAATGAATGACTGTCGGTAAATCAAATTTGATCCCGATCCAGACAGCAACCATCCAGCCGACGAGTACTTGACCTTCAACACCGATGTTAAAGAGACCCGTCCGAAAAGCAAACGCGACAGCAAGACCGGCAAAGATTAGCGGTGCTGCTGCCCGCAATGTTTCACCGATACTGTATGGTTCACCAAAGATACCGTAGAATAACTGATCAAACCCGGCAATCGGATCGTATCCGCCAATAAGCATGACGATCGCTCCGACGACCATTCCGAGCACGATCGAAAGAATCGGAATCAGGATGCCGTAAAAACGCTCTAACTTCATGAATGACCTACCTCCTCTTTCTTACCGCCAGCCATCAGGAAGCCAAGTTCAATCTCATTCGTTTCTTTCGGATCCAAGAAGGCAACTGTTTTTCCTTCATATAACACAGCAATCCGGTCAGAAACTTGAAGAATTTCTTCGAGTTCGAATGAAATCAACAAGACAGCGCGACCTTTTTCCCGTTCAAGAACCAACTGTTCATGAATGAACTCGATTGCTCCGACATCAAGCCCACGCGTCGGTTGCGCTGCAATCAATAAGTCTGGTGAACGATCGACTTCACGCGCGATGATCGCCTTCTGCTGGTTACCACCTGATAAGGCACGAGCGAACGTCTCCGGACTTGGAGTTCGGACGTCGAACTTCTCAATGAGTGTTTTAGCTTTTTCCATGACTTGTTTATAGTTCATGATGCCTGCTTTTGAATACGGTTGTTTGTAGTACGTTTGTAAGACCATATTGTGCCCGATCGAATAATCGAGAACAAGACCATGTTTATGACGGTCTTGTGGGATATGACCGACACCCGACTCTGTCACTTTACGCGGTTTCAAGTTTTTGATTGATTTATTGTTGAGGAAAATCTCACCACTGTCTGCTTTACGAAGACCTGTGATCGCCTCGATCAATTCCGTCTGTCCGTTCCCGTCGATTCCAGCGATACCAACGATTTCTCCAGCACGAATATCAAGATTCAAGCCATCAACAGCTTTGATACCACGGCTGTCCTTGACGACTAGATTTTTGATGTCGAGAACGAGTTCTTGTGGAGTTGCCTTGGAATACTCCGCATCAAAGTTAACTTCACGACCAACCATCATTTCAGCAAGACGTGACTGAGTCATCGTCTCATCGATATCAACCGTTCCAATATATTTCCCACGGCGAATTGTCGTACAGCGATCAGCTACTTCCATGATTTCCTTCAGTTTGTGCGTGATGAGAATGATTGACTTTCCTTCTGCGATCAAACGGTTCATGATTTGAATCAGTTCCTTAATCTCTTGCGGAGTCAGGACTGCAGACGGTTCATCAAAGATCAAAATATCGGCACCACGGTATAACGTCTTCAGAATTTCAACACGTTGTTGCATGCCGACTGAAATATCCTCGATTTTAGCATCGGGATCAACAGCAAGACCATACTGTTCAGAAATCTGGCGTACCTTCTCACGTGCAGAAGCCCGGTCAATCTTGAGGCCCGAACGTGGTTCTGCACCTAAAATGATGTTTTCAGTAACAGTGAAATTTTGAACGAGCATGAAGTGTTGGTGCACCATGCCGATTCCAAGATCGTTCGCGACGTTTGGACTCGTAATATTGACTTTTTCACCACGTACACGAATTTCTCCAGCCTCAGGCTGATACAAACCAAATAAGACGTTCATCAGCGTCGATTTTCCGGCACCGTTTTCACCAAGTAATGCGTGAATCTCACCTTTCCGAAGCTGGAGCGTGATGTTATCATTTGCGACGAAACTGCCAAACTCTTTTCTGATGTTCAGCATCTCAATGACGTATTCCAAGAAAATCCACTCCCATGTTTAGTTTAAAAGGGGAGTCGCAATGCTAGCGACCCCCGCTTTCATTATTATTTCAGTGACGCTTCGTATTCTTTATACTCGTCGTCTGTCGCAGGAACTTTGATGTCCCCATCGATGATTTGTTTTTTGTACTCTTCGACTTTGTCGAGTGCTTCCTTCGAAACGTTGTCTTTTGAAGGTGCGATATCAACACCGCCGTCTTTCAGACCGAACTCAACGACTTTACCTGCTGGGAAGTTGCCGTCTTTCGTATCTTTCGCGACTTGTTCAACTGCTGTATCAACACGTTTGACCATCGACGTCAATGTGACGTTCTCTGGCATACCTTCTTCGACTTGGTCACGGTCTACACCGATAACCCAAACATCTTCACCGTTTTTCTTACGGTTTTTCGCTTCTGTGAATACCCCTTGTCCAGTACCACCCGCAGCGTGATAGATGACGTCGACTTTTTTACCGTACATTCCTGAAGCGATTGCTTGTCCTTTTTCAGCAGCATTGAAGTCTTCTGCATATTGGACTTGGATGTCTGCATCCGGGTTGACGGCTTTAACGCCTGCTTTGAATCCACTTTCAAACTTCTTGATCAAGTCAGAGTTAACGCCACCGACGAATCCGACTTTATCCGATTTCGTCGTTAGACCTGCAACGACACCTACGAGGAACGAACCTTCGTTTTCTTTGAAGACGATTGACGCGACGTTTGGTTTGTCGACAACCATATCAACGAGTGCGAAGTTGTTATCTTTGAATTGATCCGCTACTTTACCGATATCTTCAGCCATCAAGAAACCGATTCCGAGAATCAGGTCGTATTTCGCACGTGCTAATTGCTGAAGGTTTGGTTGGTAATCCGATTGTTTCGCGGATTGCAAGTATTTGTAACCAGTACCTTCTTTTAAGTCGTTGTCTTTTCCGAACTTCTGGATTCCTTCCCAAGCAGATTGGTTGAATGATTTATCATCCACGCCGCCTGTATCTGTAACCATACCTACTTTAAAGCCGTCTGATTTGCTGCCGCTACCTGAATCTTTTGAATCGTCGTTGCTACCACATGCTGCAAGGACGGAACTCATTGCTAAACCTGTTGCTGCTAATGCGAGAAGTGACTTCTTTTTCATCTGGAAAAATCCCCTTTCGAATATGGTCATACAAAGTTCAAGACTACGTCTAGCACCCGAGGCTGGCGATGAGGAGCGTTACGTAGGTTATGACGGAAAGCGCTTTCAGTATTCATCCTAAAACAATGGCTCACACACGTTTACGGATGACGTGGAAATCAAACTTATCTGCTCGGAAATAGTTCGCTGAAAAAAGAACGGAACGGTCGAGCTCATCATAATGCGTTTGGCGCAAGGCGAGCAGAGGTTGGTCCGTATGTAATTGTTCAGCGATTTTCGGATCAATACGTGGCTCGATATGCGTCACAGCGTGTGTGACTCGTCGCCCAAGTTCTTTTTCTAGAGCATCAAACAATGATGTCGAAGAGGTGAACTGCTCTTCATTTTTAATATAATGGCTTGGAATCTTATCGACACAATAGACGACAGGAACATCACCTGCGAGTCGGATTCGTTCGATTCGATAAACCAATTCATCCGGACCAAGTTGAAAACGTTCTCGGTCGCGCTCAGTCGGTTGGACCATCTCGGATGATAACACTTCTGAAGTCGGAATCATACCTGCACGTGCAATCATTTCTGTCACACTGTATAATTCTTCGATCCCGGAAGTAAACGGTGGTCTTGCATTGATAAACGTACCGACACCGTGTTTACGGATGACGATGTTCTCATCTTCAAGAATTCGTAATGCCTCTCGAAGAGTAGCTCGACTGACGCCAAGTTGCTTTGAAAGTTCAAACTCTGAAGGGAGCTTCTCGCCTTCCTTGTAAACGCCGTCATCGATGTCAGACTTGATTTTTTCAATCACACGTAAATAAAGCAAACGATGATCTAGTTTAATCGACATGACGCATCTCCATCCTCTATCTAGTTGTAACCAGTGCTCAGACTTCTGACGTATGAGAACTCCAGCCAAGATAAGTATATGATGCCCAACACAATCCTGCAATCATTTTGTAACAGGTTGGAAGTCTGACTTCTGGCGCTTTTGTAACCCTTTACATAACGCAATCATTAATGGAAGAAAATAGGGCATCCTACCTAAGAATGCCCTATCTCTTATTTGCGCTTATTGCTCAGGTACTTCGAGTTTTCCAGCTACAACGGCTGCTTTCGCTTTCTCGAGTGCAGTCATTGTCTTCTTTGAAATCTTTTCAGAAGGAACGATATCGACGCCATCCTCTTTCAGACCGTAGCGAATCGTTTTACCGCCTTCAAGTTTTCCGTCTTTCGCTGCGTTCGCCGTATCTTCGACGGCCCGGTCAACGCGTTTGATGACGGAAGTCAGCGTGACATCTTCCGGCATCCCTTCTTCTTTTTGGTCACGATCGACACCGATTACCGAAACATCTTCACCGTTTTTCTTCCGGTTCTTCGCTTCCGTGAAGACACCGTTTCCTGTCCCGCCGGCTGCTGGGAAAATGATATCGGCGCCTTTACCGTACATACCGGCAGCGATCGCTTGACCTTTTTCCGGCGCTGCAAAGTCTTCTGCGTACTGGACATCGATTTTAATCTTCGGATTGACGGATTTCGCGCCGGCTTCAAAACCAGCACGGAACCGCTCGATGACATCCATCTTCATACCGCCGACGAAACCGATATGATCTTTTTTCGTTTCCATCGCAGCAACGATTCCTGCGAGATAGGCGCCTTCGTTTTCCTTGAACGTGATCGATGTGACGTTGTCCCCTTCGACGACGTTATCAACGATTGCAAATTGTGTATCCTTGAACTGATCAGCAACTGTTTTGATGTCTTCGTTGAACGTATTCCCGATACCGAAGACTAAATCTTCCCCACTCCGCGCAAGACGTGATAAGTTCGGCTGATAATCTTGTTGTGACTTCGATTGCAAGTAAGAGAACCCTTTGTTCTTCTGAAGGTTATTATCTTTTCCGTACGCCTGAAGTCCTTCCCAAGCAGATTGGTTAAACGACTTATCGTCGATACCGCCTTTATCTGCTACCATGGCAACAGAGAACTGATCTTTTTGGTCAGCTTTCTCACCTGAACCGCCGCAGGCTGCAAGACCAACCGTCGCCACTGACATCATTGATACGATTACCTGTTTTTTCTTCATCTCATCCATCTCCTCTACTTTTGCGAGAGCGCTTTCATTATCTATTTGTGAAAAAGTCGCTCCCAGCCCTCGTGTTGAAGGTCGGTCACTCATATGACTGAGTATGCCAAAAAGAATCCCGAAAATCAACAGACGTCTGACAACTATTTTCATGAAAGCGATTTTATTTTGTGATCGCTTCTTCTTCTTCCAGTCATTGCTATTTTTAAAGTGTGTGCGCCATTGCTTTTTAAGTGATTCGTACTTCACTATCGAGTACTCCATTATTTCAATAAAGGAAAAAAGAATCACGGCAGCTGCCGTGATTCTTTTTAACGTCCCATGACGCGACGTGGTTTTGATCCTTCAGAAGGACCGATCAGACCATTTTCCTCTAGCGCATCAATCAGACGGGCTGCTCGATTGTAACCGATACGGTATTTTCGTTGAATCATCGAAGTAGAAGCGGTGTCCTGGGTCAAAATGAATTGAACGACTTCATCATAAAGCGGGTCATCAACTTCTGCCTCTCCCTCCGGTACATCCTTCGGTATCATCGCTTCGACATACTGTGCCTTTTGCTGACTGATGACGTGATTGACGACTTTTTCGACTTCTTCGTCAGACAGGAATGCCCCCTGTACTCGGACCGGCTTATTCATCCCATTACCGAGTAACAGCATATCTCCTCGTCCGAGCAACTTATCCGCTCCTCCCGTATCAAGGATCGTTCGTGAATCGGTTGCGCTCGAGACGCTAAACGCGATCCGTGACGGAATGTTCGCCTTGATGACGCCGGTGATGATATCAACACTCGGTCGCTGCGTCGCAATGACCATATGAATGCCTGCTGCACGCGCCATTTGCGCGAGACGCATGATTGCATCTTCGACTTCGTTTGAAGCGACCATCATTAAATCCGCTAATTCATCGACGATGACGACGATGTACGGCAGACGTTGATGGACTTTTTCTTCGGCATTCATTTTATCAATCAAGGCGTTGTAGCCTTCGATGTTTCGTGCCCCGTTTTGACTGAAGATCTCATAACGGCGTTCCATTTCCGAGACGACCTGTTTTAACGCCTGAGCAGCTTTTTTCGGATCCGTGACGACTGGCGCTAACAGATGCGGAATCCCGTTGTAGACATTCAACTCGACCATTTTCGGGTCAATCATCATCAAGCGGACTTCATCCGGTCGTGCCCGCATTAAGATCGAGACGATCATCCCGTTGATACAGACTGATTTCCCGGACCCGGTCGAACCGGCAACTAAGACGTGAGGCATCTTATTCAATTTTGCTGTCACCGTTTCACCGGAGATGCTTCGTCCGAGTGCGACGAGTAAACGATCGCTGTCTGATTGTACGCTTTCCGCGCCCAGTACTTCTCGGAGTGACACCATGGCAACCTCACGATTCGGAACTTCAATCCCAACAGCGGCCTTTCCGGGAATCGGCGCTTCGATCCGGATATCCTTTGCCGCTAACGCAAGCGCTAAATCATCGGCGAGTCCGGTGATTCGACTCAGCTTGATCCCCTGTTTTGGTTCAATTTCGTACTTCGTGACACTTGGTCCAAGGTGAATTTTTAAGACTTTCGCTCCGATTCCGAATGACTTCAAGGTCGCGATCAGCTTCGTCGCATTGTCCTTCAACCGTTTGTTTTCACCGGATAAATCTTTTGACGTCGGTTCCGCTAACAAATCAAGCGACGGCAATTGATAACCGTCCGGTGTCTCCGTCATCGTCAATGGTCCCTGTGTCTCCGCTGCTTGCGGTTCAACGTGATCCGTAAAGCCAATGATCGGCACATCTTGAATGTTGACCGAAGGATCTTCTGCTTCTTGTTCCGTTTCGGTCGGTTCCTCAACAGCCATCGGTCGCAATGTCTTCTGTTTTTTCTCGCGAACCGGTTTCGGTTTCAACTCTTTCTCGATTCGAGGACGGGGTGACCGTTCACGACTTCGAAACTCTTCGATCCGTTCCCGAAAACCAAGCCACAGCTCTCCATAAAACGAAGGATGCAGGATATGAACCGCTGTACCGATGAAGAACAGTCCGATTAAAAAGGCACCACTGCTTGAGATGTAATAGGCTGCGTTTTGATACAACCATCCATTGAGAATGCCGCGTGGTGCTCCGAGTATTAGATCAATCCAGACGACTGATCCGATCAGTAGCATCGACCACGCCCATTTCTGCGGACGGGAAACATGCGATAACAGTAAAAGGAGGATTGCTCCTATTCCTCCATATAATAAGGAGCCGAACTGACCGATTACCCGTTCTCCTCCGTCTGCTAGCGTCTGTCCGACCTTACCGAACTCTCCAAACGCGAGAACGAAAGCGAGCAGTGAGACGATTGCGATGATGGTTGCATATGTACGATACGCAATCGGTTGACGCTGTTTTTTTGCTGCCGGACGTTTCCGTGGCGGCGTTTTTTTTCGTACGGGTTTTCGTTTCGTCGTCGCCATACGTCAATCCCTCCTGATGAAAAAGCGGCTCAGTGGACCAGGTGTTGGTCAATCTGAGCCGCTTGTTAGTTAAATCTCCATGATGATTGGAAGAATCATCGGGCGGCGTTTCGTCTGTTCGTAAAGATAAGCACTCAGTTTATCTCGAATCAACGATTTCATTTCCGTCCAATCCAATTCCCCGTTCAATTTCCCTTGTAGTTGTTTCGCAACGATTCGGTTCGCTTCATTAATCATATCCTCAGATTCGCGCATGTAGACAAATCCGCGAGAAATGATTTCTGGTCCCGAGACGATCGTCTTGTTTTTCCGGCTGATCGTAATGACACAGAGAACGACACCATCTTGCGACAACAAACGACGATCGCGAAGAACGATGTTTCCGACGTCACCGACACCGATTCCGTCAATCAAGACGTTTCCGGCGTTGACCTTACGTGACATCCGCGCTTTTCGTTTCTCAAACTCCACGACATCCCCATTTTCAATGATGAAGATATTGTTCGCATTGACCCCCACTGTCTGTGCCAGGCGACTATGCGCCATTTGCATCCGGAATTCCCCGTGAATTGGTAGGAAGAATTTCGGTTTGATCAAGTTGAGCATCAATTTCAAATCTTCCGCATGACCGTGACCGGACACGTGTACTTTCCGCTGGTTGTAGATGACGTTCGCACCGGCACGGAATAACAGATCAATCGTTTTGGAAACTGACTTTTCATTCCCTGGAATCGGTGAAGCCGCAACAACGACCGTATCGTTCAAGCGAATGTTGACTTGTTTATGCGCGTTACGTGCCATTCGTGTCAAGGCTGCCATCGGCTCACCTTGCGACCCTGTCGTCAAGATGACGACTTGGTTATCGTCGAGGCGGTTGATGTCAGATAGATCAATCAATGTTTTTTGTTTGAAGCGTAAGTAATTCAAACGCTGTGCCACTTCGACGTTGTTGACCATACTCCGACCGACGACTGCTACTTTTCGATTGTTCGCTTCTGCTGCTGCAAACACCTGTTGCAAGCGATGGATATTCGAAGCGAATGAAGCGACGATGACACGACCTGGTGCCTCATAAATGACATCGTTCAGTTCTGAACCGACGATCGATTCCGAACCAGACATCCCTGGTCGCTCTGCATTCGTCGAGTCAGACAGTAAGCAAAGTACTCCCCGTTGACCAATCGCTGCAATTTTCCCGAAGTCTGCCTGTTTTCCATCGACCGGTGTGTAATCGAACTTGAAATCCCCCGTATGGACGATGGCACCTTGCGACGTTTGAATACAAACCCCGACTGCATCCGGAATCGAATGATTGACCCGGAAGAACGTAATAAAATGACCTGCAACGGTTAATTTCGTCTTGGCATCAATTGGACGAAGATCTGCCTTTTTCAATAAACCGGCTTCTTTTAATTTGTGTTCGATCAGACCGAGCGTTAAACGTGTTCCGTAAACTGGTACCTTCAAGTCACGTAAGACGTAACTGAGTGCCCCGATATGATCCTCGTGACCATGGGTAATGAAAATCCCCTGAATCCGCTCTTTGTTTTCTTTTAAATAACTGATGTCTGGAATGACTTTATCGATTCCAAGCATCTCGTCTCCTGGGAACATTAATCCGGCATCGATGACGAAGATGTCCTCGTCGAGTTCGACGACGTACATGTTCTTCCCGATCTCACCGGCGCCACCAAGAGCAAAGACGCTTACTTTTTCCGTCTTCTTCTTTGACACAACATGACCTCCTATAATTCATATTCACTTTTCGTGAGCCGTCCACTTATCACTATCACTATTCTAGCCGAATTTTCACAATCTGCCAACAATCGGACTAGGAAATCTAAAAAAATCGTCATTCCTGCCACATTACTCCAGGAATGACGATGGTCAACTATTCAACAAATCTTCGACTTCATCCGTCCGTTTGGCTTTTTCCGAGCGACTCGGTCGATCTCCATCTTTGAGATCCGCTAGCGAATACCCGAACGTCATCTCAAAATGAGGGTAGTCGACGAATCGTTTCCAGTCGCCGCCCCATTCAAATCCAAGCGCTTTTCCGATATCAGCGACTTCACGCCAATCACTTTTTCCCGACTGATTTCCATCATACTCGAGATCATACGAAATCTGTCCATTCACGAGCTGAACGAAATCGACAGCGAGTCCATAATTGTGCATCGATTCACCACCTCGTGCATTCGTGACGACTTCCCCTGCCTCAGAACGTCCCTGTTCATAAAGCGCATTCTGTTGCTGAATCGAGCGGTATCCTTGCGTAATCTTGATATCGATATTGTAGCAAGAATGCGCCACACGGATCAGATCCTTTGCCCCTGCTTCGACAGCTGGGTGGAGACGCTTCAGGTTCGTCTCGCTTGCATTAATCAAACGATTTTCTCCCGCTACGTCCCGTGGACAACTATCAATCCCGAGCTCCGGTTGATCCATTAAAATCGTCGGCATCCGGTTCGAAGCAGCCGCAAGAAACAATCCAATCGCAAACATCGTCAATAAAAACACGATCCAACCGAAGATTGTTCCCCGTTTCATCAGCGGCGAAGCTTCTTCCGAAGTTTTTGTAGAATCGGTAACCCAGTCTCAAGCAACAGATAGAGCGGACGGTTAAGTACATAATCGAACTCACCGATTTTTTCAATCATCCGACTGCCCCACCCTGATTTAAAGGCATAGAGTCCCGCATAATGGTCATCCGGATCCGTCGAACCACTGACACCGCCGAAGTCATAGGAAAGCGCACCATGCTCTTTCGCGTATTGCATCATCGTCCATTGCATCAAGTGGTTCGGCATGAACTCGCGGTACTCGTTCGATGAAGCGCCGTATAAGTAATACGAGCGACGTCCGGCAAGCGTCAACAACCCACCAGATAAAACGACACCGTTTGGATGTTTGGCAGCAATCGTCATCAGTTCTGTCTTTGACTTCTCTGCTTTTTCGATTTGTGCTGTCGTCTGTTCCAGACGATTGTTTAAGCTCTTCAGCTTCTTCTCAGCCGTCTCTTTCTCGAGCTGACGGTGAATCTTCGAAAGTTCCTTATCGGCTTGAAGCAATAACGCTTCCGTATTCTCAAGCGCCCGAACGACATCAAGTTTCGTCAGGAATAAAACAGCGTCTCCTTGTGGATGCAGATGATCGTACAGGTTTTCAAAGTAATCTAGACCGCGGATCGAGAAACCATCCCGTTCGCCCGTCTCGACCATCAGTTTCGCGAATGTCTTTAGCCCTTCGCGATCTGCTTGTTCACATACGATCCCTTTACGTTCAGCAAGGCGGACGTTGTAACGGAACTTCGAATGGAAGCCGTCGAAGATCTCTTTTTCTGTCCCTTCAAGACTCGTCTCCATCGTAAAGCGTGGTTGCGCATAGTCAAAACCGCCACCGAAGCCATTATGTTTGAAGCCAAGTCCTTGCATGTCTTGTAACAGACCAGGATATTCTTCCCGCTCGACGTTCGGATCAAATTTAATCGCAATCGCCTTCTGTTGTTTTGCGACGCGAATCGCTTCGTCACGAAGAGCGCGAAGCGCGTCCGTATCTGTATAGTCGACGACGAAACCGCGCGGTGCATAACAAAGCGTGAACGGTAGCTTCGGTACTTTCTTGAACAAAAGAAGACCAACTCCGGCAATCTCACCGGAAGCCGTTCCGACCGCAATCCGTTCATGTGTCCACCCTGTCGCACTTTTGACTTCTCCCCATGCCGGAAGCTGGAGTAAATCACCTTTTGGATGTGTTTTTACGAATGTTTCAAATTGATCTATGGTTACAACGATTGGTTGATAAGTCACTTCTGTTCCTCCATTTGCCGTATCATCTCTTTGACGATGATTTCCTCATCGAGCGGGAATTTCTCATCCCCAATGATTTGATATTTTTCATGGCCCTTACCGGCTAAGATGACGATATTATCTGGTCGTGCGAGTCGTGCTGCGTAACGCACGGCCTCTTCCCGATCACCGATTTCAACGAACTGATCGTGGGTCATCCCTTTGGCGATGCCGGATGTAATCGACTCATATGCTTCATATCGCGGATCGTCCGTCGTGATGACGACGGTTCCGGCGTAGGTCGAAGCGAGTTCGCCCATCTTCGGTCGTTTCGTCACATCACGGTTTCCACCCGTTCCGATTAGAAAGACGATCTTTTCCTTCGGGACGTCGACGAGTGCTTTCAGACATTGTTCGATGCCGTCTGGTGTATGCGCATAATCGACATACACGTTATACCCGTCGATCGGCAACCGTTGCATCCGTCCTTTTGCCGGACGGATTGCTGTAATCGCACCTGCGATCGTTGCTAAATCATACCCGCAAGATAGGAGGATCCCTGTCGCTAGCAACAGATTGTAGACATTAAAGCGACCGATGAAGTTCGCTGTGACATCGACTTGTTCTTCCTTGTACGACATCGTGAACGTCGTTTGTTGCAGTGACTGTTCAATCGCAGTTGCCCGAAGGTCCGCTGCGTTGTCAATGCCATATGTCATGACACGGGCACCCGTCATCATTTCATATAACTCACTTGTCGGATCATCGGCATTCAAGACCGCGACCTTCTCCGTCGATAGTCGTTGACCGAGTTGAGCGAATAATAACCCTTTCGCGCGCGCATAGTTTTCAAACGTTTTATGAAAATCGAGGTGATCATGCGTCAGATTCGTAAATCCAGCTACGTCGTAATCAACACCCGTCACCCGTCCGAGTTCAAGACCATGCGAAGAGACTTCCATGATGACATCTTGCACCTCTTCTTCGTGCATCTGATGCAGAAACGCTTGCAATTCGGAGCTTTGTGGTGTCGTATTACGGCTTGGTACGACGCGGTCACCAATCTTGACTTCGACCGTTCCGATGATGCCTGTCTTGCGACCAAGATGCGCTAAAATATCACGGACGATCGTCGTCGTCGTCGTTTTCCCGTTCGTTCCTGTAATACCGATCATCCGCATCTTTTCAGAAGGATAATCATAGAATTTGCCAGCCAACTCGGCAATGGCACGTGATGTACTGCGAACAAGAATGACAGGAATCGACACGTCGACCGGTTGTTCCGCGACAATTGCGACCGCTCCTTGTGCTTCCGCCTGTTTGGCATAGTCGTGCCCATCAACAGTATAGCCTTTGATGGCAACGAACAGTGTTCCCGGTTTAACATCCCGTGAATCGGTCGTGATGGACGTAACATCCACCTCTACCATTCGGTCGATTTTTTGCGTCTGTATGACTTGAATCAATTCAGCTAAATTCAACGGTATTCCTTCTTTCTCGACATCGTCATTTCATTTACATGTTTTTATTCCGTTCTGCTGTCATGCTTCCTCTTCTTCGTCTGCCGGAAGAATATAGGCCTTTGCCGGTTCCTCCGAAAAGATGTACTGAATCAGGTCCTCGATATCCGATGGACGGATTCGCTCAACGTCCGCTAATACTTCTTCGAGTGACGGATGGCGGTGCAGATGCAACTCATTCCGGGCATTTCGGTTCATATGGCTAGATGTCCCCTCGTTCCCTAGAATCAAAGAACCTCTTAGCTGTTCAATCCCATCTTCGAGTTCCTTAGCCGATAATCCCTCCCGCTTCAAGCGATCAATTTCAGTAGCGAGAACCTGTTCAACTTCTTCGACCGATTCCGGTGACGTCCCGACATAGATCGTAAACGTCCCGTGATCGTCAAACGTCGTGTAATAGGAAAAGACCGAATAGGCAAGACCACGTTCCTCTCGGATGGATTGGAACAAACGACTCGACATCGTCGCACCGAATGCATTATTGAGTAAGGCGAGGGCAGGCAAACGTGGATCAGCAGAAGGAATCGCACGGAAATTATAACAAATATGTGCTTGTTCCGTATCCTTTTCCTTACGAATCACACCATTTTGTAACCTTGGTGACGTCGTTTGGCGCGTTTTCTCACGTGACACAAGAATCGACATTCGCTCCGTAATCTGCGCAATCAACGCGTCCGAGACGTTTCCGGCAACGGAAATGACGATTTGATCCGGTGCATACGCTTCTTCGAGATACCGCCCGATCATCTTCCGATCAATCTGAAGCACACTCTCTTCCGTTCCAAGAATCGGCCGAGCCATGACATCTTCTCCATATGCCGCAACAGCTAATAACTCATGGACGAGATCATCTGGTGTGTCATCGTACATTTTAATCTCTTCAATGACGACCTTTTTCTCTTTTTCTAGCTCCTCCGCGTCAAACGTCGATTCGAGAAACATATCCGCTAATACGTGGAAGGCTTCTCCCGCATGTTCATCCAATGTCTTGACGTAATAACACGTTTGATCTTTACTCGTGAACGCATTAATATTTCCACCAAGTCGATCAAAGTAAACCGCAATCTCTTTTGCAGTATGGCGTTTTGTCCCTTTGAACATCATGTGCTCGATGAGATGACTGATGCCATGCTCCTCGATCTGTTCCGTCCGACTTCCTGCTTGAACGAAGATGCCCGTCGCGACGCTTCGTGCTTCCGGCATCCGTTCGACGATCAGTCGAACTCCGTTTTCTAATTGTATCCGTTCGATCATAATAATTCCTCCAAATATAGGAAACAAGGTGGCTCTCGTTGCATTCTCTGCACCGTCGAGCCACCTTGGATTCATTAGTTACGACGTGGTGGACGTTGTCCGTCACGTGGTGGGCGTGAACCCTGATCCCGGCGTGGCGGGCGGTTCTCACGCTCTGTCTTTTTCTTTTCTTCGTATGCGGCACGCTCTTCTTCGCTTAAGCCTTCAACGAGCAAGACTTTGTGCGAAGCGTTAACGCGACCTTTGTCATCGATTTCCGTAACACGAACTTTTAACTTATCCCCAAGTTTGACGACATCTTCCGTTTGACCGACACGGTTCAGCGCAAGTTCCGAAATGTGGACGAGGGCGTCTTTTCCTTTGAACAATTCGACGAATGCACCGAATTTCTCAACACGACGGACCGTTCCATCGAACTCTTCGCCGACGACGACTTCACGGACGATATCTTCGACCAATTGACGGGCACGATCGATGCCAGCTTGATCCGTCGAAGCGATGAAGACGGTTCCGTCTTGATCGATGTCGATCTTAACGCCTGTCTCATCGATGATACCGTTGATGACCTTACCACCAGGTCCGATGACATCACGGATTTTATCTGGATTGATTTTGAGTGTGACGATTTTTGGTGCGTATTGTGACAATTCGACACGTGGTTCAGCGATGACCGTTTGCATATGCTCAAGAATGTGCAGACGACCAAGACGTGCTTGTTCAAGTGCTTCTTCGAGAATTTGGCGCGTGATTCCGCCAATTTTCATATCCATTTGCAGAGCTGTAACACCTTCGTGAGTTCCAGCGACTTTAAAGTCCATATCGCCGAGATGATCTTCCATCCCTTGAATATCAGTCAAGATTGAGTAGTTGTCGCCTTCCATGATCAAGCCCATCGCAATACCCGCGACAGGTGCTTTGAGTGGCACACCCGCATCCATCATGGCAAGGATCGAACCACAGATTGACGCCTGTGACGAAGAACCGTTCGACTCAAGCACTTCTGACACGAGACGGATCGTGTACGGGAAATCAACTTCATTCGGTAGAACTGGTAAGAGTGCGCGTTCTCCGAGTGCACCGTGACCAATTTCACGACGACCTGGTGCGCGCATCGGACGTGCTTCCCCGACTGAGAATGGTGGGAAGTTATAGTGGTGCATAAAGCGTTTCTCTTCCTTCAGACCAAGTCCATCGATGATTTGAGCGTCACCTGCAACACCAAGTGTCGCAACAGACAAGACTTGTGTCTGACCGCGTGTGAACAAACCTGAACCGTGCGCACGTGGTAAGAGACCAACTTCTGAATCAAGCGGACGGATCTCAGCAAGACCACGACCATCTGGACGAACTTTGTCTTCCGTGATGAGACGACGGACTTCGTCTTTGACGAACTTGTTGAGAACACCTGATACTTCTGCCAATTGTTCTGCCGTGACTGACTCGTCAGCCGCATACAACTCGATGTATTTTGCGATGACTTCGTTAATAGCGATGTCACGCGCTTGTTTTTCTTCGACTTGAACTGCTTGTGTGACTTCTGCCAATGCTTCTGCTTTCAGGCGATTGACGATTGTCTCATCGAAGCTTGATACCGTATATTCGAACTTCTCTTTACCGACTTGTGCGACGATTTCTTCTTGGAACGCGATCATTTCCTTGATGACATCGTGTCCAAGCAAGATCGCTTCAAGCATTGCTTGTTCCGATACTTCCTTCGCACCTGCTTCAACCATGTTGACGGCATGTTTTGTTCCGGCAACTTGAAGGTCGATGTCGCTGACTTCCATTTGCGCTGAAGTCGGGTTCACGACGAATTCTCCGTCGACGCGACCGATCGTCACACCTGCGATTGGACCATCGAATGGAATATCCGAGATCGAAAGTGCAATCGAAGCCCCGATCATCGCTGCGACTTCTGGAGAATTGTCAGCATCTGACGAAAGGACTGTCGTCGCCACTTGAACATCGTGACGGAAACCGTCCGGGAATAATGGACGGATTGGACGGTCGATCAGACGTGAAGTCAAGATCGCACTCTCTCCAGGACGCCCTTCACGTTTGAGGAATCCACCTGGGATTTTCCCTGCCGCATATAATTTTTCTTCATAGTTCACTGTTAATGGGAAGAAATCTAAGTCCTTCGGTTGTTTTGATGCAACGACCGTAGCAAGAACGGCTGTATCGCCGTAGCGAATCAATGCTGCTCCGTTCGCTTGTTTTGCTAATTGACCGATTTCAATCGTTAATGGACGTCCACCGAGTTCGGTCGAAAACGTCTGTTTTGTTTGTGACATGCACAAATCTCCTCTCACTGCTATCCGTTTTTTCATTCAAATCTAATTATGTAGGTTCTTGCGCAAAAAGTCCATGAATCGGCAAAAAAAAGAAACAGGAGACGATGCTCCTGCTTCCCTACCTCGTTCTCGTCGGGATTAGCGACGGAGACCAAGACGCTCGATCAACGAACGGTAACGTGCAACATCCTTGTTACGAAGGTATGTGAGCAAGTTACGGCGACGACCGACCATTTTCAAGAGACCACGACGTGAGTGGTGATCCTTTTTGTGTGTACGTAAGTGATCGTTCAAAGTTGTGATCTGTTCAGTTAAAACAGCAACTTGTACTTCCGGCGAACCAGTATCGCCTTGTTTCGTAGCATATGCTTCGATGATTTCGTTTTTACGTTCTTTTGTGAGTGCCATTGTCACTCCACCTCCATCTTATGAATGACCGTATTCCCGAGCATCGGATGGTGAGACCAGATGCCAAGTGAATCGGCTGTACGTAATCGTACTGAACTATCATAACGAACCCTGTCCTTACTGTCAAACGCTTAATCGTGCATTTGCCTCTTCGCGGTCCCGTGCCAGTTGTTCCTTTAATTGATCGATGCCGTTGAAGGCTTTTTCATCGCGTAAATAAGCGATCCATTCGAGCGTCAATTCTTGACCATAGAGATCCTCATCAAAATCAAGGAGATGTGTCTCGATACTAACCTCTCCCGTCTCGTAAAACGTCGGGCGTCTCCCGACGTTCGTCATCGCTTTGAACCGACGACCGTCCGCTAAGCGAACGAATGTCGCATAGACACCGAGTTTTGGAATGACGTAAGAAAATTCCGGACGCATGTTGGCTGTCGGGAAGCCGATTTGTCGACCGCGTGCGTCACCGTGAATGATCGTTCCTTTGATTTGGTAAGGTTCCCCGAGCAAATGCGCAGCCGGTTCGACTTCTCCTGCTGCGAGCAGGCGTCGGATCCGCGTCGAGCTGATTTTCTCCGCTTCTTCCTGGAATTCCGCTACGACGGTATGTGTGAACGTGCCCCGACTATGAAAATCAAGCGTCGTCATCTTCCCCGCTCCAAAGCGACCATAGGAATAATCGAAACCAGCGACGACGTGCTCGGCTCCAGACGCAATCAAATATTCGTCAACGAACGCTTGTGGTGACAATTCCGAGAAGGGGATCGTAAACTCAATCACGTAAACACGATCGGCACCGAGCTGTTCGATTTTCTCTAATTTACGTTCGAGTGGTGTGATGTAGCGGACCGGTTCATCGCCTTTACCAAGTACCTGCTTCGGATGCGGATCAAAGGTCATGACAGCTAAGGGAAGACGACGAGCCTCCGCCTCTTTCCGTGCTGCTGCGATGACTTGCTGATGTCCGAGATGTACACCGTCAAAAAAGCCGAGTGCGATGACAGCAGGGTCTTTTTGAGGCTGTTCCGGATATGTCAAATGTATGATGTCCATGATGCTCTCTCCGATCTTAATCGATTTGTAGCATGACCTCGACGCGTGCTACCTGTTCTTCTAGAAGACGTCGATATATCGCTAAAGGTACGTCTTCTTCATTATAGACAGTAAACAGCTCGAATTCGACTGGAATGCTCGTCAGCTTCGCTCCATTCAAGACACGCTTTGCTGTTGACGCATCAACCGTCAATCGTGGCCACTTCTGGATGACGTGTTCAATCGGTAGGACGTGCTGCATCCGTTCTTCTACCGTTTCATACGATTCAAGTGTCTCGAGTGTCACCGTATCCGTCTCGACGATGGCACCAGAGCCTGTCCGGCGTAAGTCGCTCATGTGTGCCGCGTAACCGAGTCGTTCGCCGATCTCGACCGCTAACGTCCGGATATACGTCCCTTTTCCACATGTGATATCGAGGCGGAACCGACAAAGACCATTTTCGAACACGAGGTCCGACGTTCGCTCGAGTCGGTCTATGCGGACGATTCGTGTCGGACGCTCGACTTCAATGCCTTTTCGTGCATATTCATATAATTTTTTTCCATTCACTTTGACAGCCGAATAATACGGTGGCGTCTGCTCGATCTCTCCTGTCAATTCGCTCAGGATACCGGCAATTGCCTCTTCGGTAATACTTCCGGGTTCGACCGGCGTTTCACGAACCGTCTCTCCGTGCGCATCTTCCGTCGTCGTCGCAAAACCGATCGTCACTTCCGCCGCGTAGCGTTTTCCTTCATCCGTGATGAAGCGGGCAAGCTTCGTCGCTCGACCGAGACAAATCGGTAAGACACCTGTGACTTCCGGATCAAGCGTCCCCGTATGTCCGACCTTCTTCGTCTGAAACAAGCGCCGTAGACGAAAGACACAGTCGTGACTCGTCATGCCGGCTGGTTTATCTAATGGTAACACTCCGATAGGTTCCATACGATGTCCTCCTTGAAAAAAGGCAACCACATGCGTGGTTGCCTTAGATGTTAATCTTTGTTCAAATTCCGAAGCAACTCATCAATGCGTGATCCGTATTCGACAGAAGAATCGACCTCGAACGATAGTTCAGGTGTTTTCCGTAGACGAATCCGTGATCCGATTTCCTTACGCATGAAGCCTTTTGATCTTTCAAGACCGATGCGTGCATCCTCACGTGCTTTTTCGTCACCGAGGACCGAGTAGAAGATCGTCGCTTGTTGTAAGTCTCCTGTCACTTCGACACCTGTGACGGTAATCGTTTTAACGCGAGGATCCTTGACATCTTTGATGAGCAGTTGCGTAATTTCCTTACGCATCTGTTCGGCGACACGATTTGAGCGTAAACTCATAATTATTCCCTCCAGTTCGGAAGAATGGATTCCGTTCTGTTACTTCCGTTTAACTTCTTCCATGATGAACGCTTCGATGACATCATCGACTTTAATATCATCATATTTTTCAATCTTAATGCCGCACTCATAGCCAGTAGCGACCTCTTTGACATCATCTTTGAAGCGGCGAAGTGTATCAAGTTTTCCTTCGTAGATGACGATACTGTCACGTACGACCCGGACACCTGCATCACGTGTTAACTTACCTTCCGTGACATATCCCCCTGCGATCGTACCGACTTTCGATACTTTGATGACATCGCGGACTTCAGCTTGACCGATGATTTTCTCGACGAATTCAGGATCAAGGAGACCTTTCATCGCTTGCTCGATTTCTTCAATCGCATTGTAGATGATCCGGTGAAGACGAATTTCGACTTTCTCCTGATCTGCCATTGATTTCGCGTTACCATCCGGACGGACATTGAATCCGATGATAATCGCATTCGCTGCTGAGGCAAGGATGACGTCACCTTCTGTGATCGCACCGACACCTGAGTGTACGATGTTAATTTTAACACCTTCGACATCAATTTTCTTCAATGAACCGGCTAAGGCTTCAACTGAACCTTGGACATCGCCTTTGATGATGATGTTGAGGTCTTTGACTTCACCTTCTTTGATGCGGTCGAAGAGATCTTCTAAGCTGACTTTCGCTGAATCGCGACGTTGTGCTTCGATTTCACGTTGGTAACGTGCTTCACCGATTTGGCGTGCTTTTTTCTCATCTTCGAATGCGAAGAATTGATCGCCCGCTTTCGGGACATCGTTTAAACCTGTGATTTCGATTGGCGTCGATGGTCCGACTTCTTTGACACGGCGACCGATATCGTTGACCATCGCCCGGATACGACCGAACGTGTGCCCGACGACGATCGGGTCACCGACGCGAAGTGTTCCGTGTTGGACGAGAAGTGTCGCGACCGGTCCACGACCTTTATCGAGTTTCGCCTCGATGACTGTTCCGCGACCGTTCATGTCTGGTGTTGATTTGTATTCTTGAACTTCTGAAACGAGAAGGATCATCTCGAGCAATTCGTCGATGCCGTCTCCTTTAAGCGCTGAAACAGGTACGAAGATCGTATCGCCGCCCCAGTCTTCTGCAACGAGTTCGAACTCTGTCAATTCTTGTTTGACACGGTCAGGATTTGCACCCTCTTTATCCATCTTGTTGACCGCGACGATGATTGGAACACCCGCTGCTTTCGCGTGGCTGATCGCTTCTTCCGTCTGCGGCATGACACCGTCATCGGCTGCAACGACGATGATCGCGATATCCGTGACATCTGCTCCACGTGCACGCATCGTCGTGAACGCCGCGTGACCTGGTGTATCAAGGAACGTGATTTTCTTGCCGTCGATCTCAACTTGGTATGCACCGATGTGCTGTGTGATCCCGCCGGCTTCGCCTGCAGTGACCTTCGTGTTACGGATCGAGTCGAGCAATGTCGTTTTACCGTGGTCGACGTGTCCCATGATCGTAACGACCGGTGGACGCTCAGACAATTCGTACTGATCGAGATTCAATTCGTATTGATCAAAGTCCGTCTCATCGACTTGGACGGTCTTTTCGACTTCAAAACCGAACTCTGTCGCGAGCAATTCGACTGTCTCGTCATCGAGATCTTGGTTGATGTTCGCCATGACACCGAGACCCATCAACTTCATGATCAGTTCATTCGGTTTTTTCGCCATTTTTTCAGCGAGTTCACCGACTGTCAAGTTGTCAGAGTATTGAACGACGTTTGCCATCGCCTCTTCCTGCGCCCGGCGTGCTGCTTTCCGTTGACTCGACTTCGAGTTCGGATCCGCTACTTCAAGTTTACGTGGTTCTGCTTTCTTTTGATTCGGGCGACGTTTGCCGCCACGGTTGTTACGGTTGCCGAATTCTGGGCGTCCGCCTTTATTGTTACGTGATTGGTTACCTGCTGGTTTGTTTGTACTTCCTGGTCGGTTCGGTTTATTATCTGATTTCACTTGTTTTGGAGCCTCCGTCTTTTGAGCCCGATATTTTTCGGGATTAAATACTTGATCGAGTTGCTGTACTGTCTGTTCATCTAATACTGCCATATGATTCTTGACTGGTTTCTCCAGCTTTTCAAGCTGGGTAATGACCTGCTTACTTGTTACGTTTTGTTCCTTGGCGAATTCGTATACACGTTTACCCAAAGGATCCACCTCCAATTAGTCGTTCGAGAGGAGTTCAGTTAGCTTTTTCGCAAATCCGGCTTCATTGACTGACACGACAACACGCGCATCCTTTCCTAATGCTTGACCGAGAATCGTCCGGTCGGCGACTTCTAGGTAAGGAACCTGATAACTCGTACATTTATCTGTGACTTTCTTACGCGTGGCAGCCCCCGCATCTGCTGCTAAAAGAACAAGCTTCGCTTGTCCTCCTCGTACTTCTTTCAGTACGAGTTCTTCTCCCGTCGTCACTTTCCTAGCTCGATTCGCGAGACCGAGAAGGGATTCCCATTTACTCATCTGTACCTCCCGCGATTTCAAGCAATTCATCGTATAAGGCATCTGTCGTCTTGACCTTCAAATGATGATCAAGCGTCCGTTTTTTCTTCGCCGTCGCAATGACTGCCGCATCTTTTGATAAATAGGCACCCCGCCCATTCATCTTACCATTTAAATCGATGACGACCTCTTGTTCAGGTGTCCGGACGACACGAATTAATTCTTTTTTCGGTTTCATTTCTTGTGTGATGACACACTTGCGTAATGGGACCTTTTTTTGCACGGATTATTCCTCGCCTTCGACGTGGACCGCTTCTTCGACTACTGTCGATTCTTCCGTCGCGAAGACATCTTCGAGATCCATGCCTTCCGCCTCGGACTCACTCTTGATGTCAATCTTCCATCCAGTCAACTTCGCTGCAAGGCGCGCGTTTTGACCACGTTTGCCGATTGCAAGAGACAATTGGAAATCAGGAACGACGACGATCGTCGCTTTCGCTGGTTCATTGACATAGACCGCAACGACTTGAGCTGGGCTGAGCGCATTCGCAACATACTCTTTCGGATCATCCGAATAGCGGACGATATCGATTTTTTCCCCGTTCAGATCATTGACGATGCGCTGAACACGTGCACCTTTTTGTCCGACACATGCACCGACTGGATCGATATCATCTGCTGCAACCGCGATTTTCGAACGGTCACCCGCTTCACGGGCAACGGATTTAACTTCGACTTCACCGCTTGCGATCTCAGGTACTTCAATTTCAAAGAGGCGTTTTAAGAGACCTGGATGTGTCCGTGATACAAGGATTGACGCTCCTGATCCTTTAACCATTGGGTCGACTTTCGTGACGTACACCTTAATGCGATCACGAATCCCGAAACGTTCATTCGGCATTTGTTCGTGTGTCGTCAAGACCGCCTCGATCCCTTCTAGGTTAACATACAAGTTCCGTGCATCCTGACGTTCGACGATTCCAGTCATGATCTCGTCTTCACGATCCGAGAAGTGATTGTAGATACGTTCACGTTCCGCTTCACGCATTTTTTGAGTGACGATCTGTTTTGCCGTTTGTGCCGCAACACGACCAAAGTCACCAGGCGTCACTTCGACTTTATGGAAATCGCCGAGTTCATACGTCGGATCGATTTCGTGGGCTTCTTCAAGCGAAAGTTGCTCTTCCGGTTGTGTCAATCGTTCGACGACTTCCTTGAGTGCGAAGACACGGATATCTCCTGTCTGCTGATCGAATTCAACTTTGACTGCCTCCGACTCTTTTCCGAAGTTACGTCGGTACGCTGAAATCAACGCCTGCTCAAGGGCATCGATGATGATATTTTTATCAATTTCCTTCTCTTTTGCGATCTGATTGATCGCCTCGAGTAACTGTGGTCCCATCGTTCTCTTCCTTTCCGTCAGAACATTACCGCAAGTCGCGCAAGTGAAATCTTGTCGACCGGTATCTCAATTTTCAATTTTCTTGTTTTAACACGTACTTCGATTTCAAGCATATCAGGTGTATATGATAGCAACGTTCCTTCGAATTCAACTGCATTCTTTACTGGATCGTGCGTTTTGATATACACATGTTTCCCGATCGCTTTTTCGAAGTCTTCGTCTTTCTTCAGTGGACGTTCCGCTCCTGGACTAGCGACGTCGAGGTAATACGGCTCGTCAATCGGATCATTGTCATTTAATGCTTCCGATAACTGTTCATTGATTTTGACGCAGTCTTCAAGATCTACGCCACCCTCTTTGTCGATGGAGACACGTAGGAACCAATCCGCCCCTTCTTTGACGAATTCAACGTCGACTAGCTCCATCCCCTCTCGTTCGACGATTGGTTTTGCGAGCGCTTCGACCTTTTCCGTTACGTTCGTCATCTTCATCCTCCTTCAAAAAACAAACAAGAAAGGAGCAGGTCCCCCTACTCCTTCCAAGTCGTAGTATAAAAAACATTTCCTCACTCAATATAGCATAGGAAAGCGCTCAAGGCAAGTGTTCCTAAGGGCTTACAAGTCGAACAAGGACAGCTGGTTCTCATCCGGTAACCCTTCGAGACAACCGAGGTTATCAAGTGTCTCGATGATCGATTTCGAAAGCTTCGCTCGTTTTTGAAGGTCTTCCTTCGAGAGGAATTCGCCACCTTTACGTGCTTCGACGATTTGCTTCGCAGCGTTCGTACCGAGACCTGTCACGGCATTAAATGGCGGTAACAAGGTATCCCCGTCAATCAGGAACTCAGTCGCGCTCGAGCGGTAGAGGTCGACTTTCTGGAACGTGAAGCCGCGTTCAATCATCTCAAGCGCGATTTCAAGAACCGTGTACAAGCCTTTATCCTTCGCTGTCGCTTCGAATCCTTTATCCTTGATGTCTTGTAAGACTTTCCGGACGGCAGCAGAGCCTTTATTCATCGCACCGATGTCAAAGTCACCCGCACGAACGGTAAAGTACGAGGCGTAGTAATACATCGGATGATGGACTTTATAGTAAGCAATCCGAACAGCCATCAAGACGTAAGCAGCAGCATGGGCTTTTGGGAACATGTACTTGATTTTCTTACAAGAATCGATATACCAGAGTGGCACATCGTTCTCGATCATCGCCTCTTCCATGTCAATCGAGAGTCCTTTTCCTTTACGGACCGACTCCATGATTTTAAAAGCAAGTGACGGTTCAAGACCGGCATAGATCAAGTAGACCATGATGTCATCCCGACAACCGATGACGTCTTTTAGCTCACACGTTCCGTTGTAAATCAATTCACTGGCGTTACCGAGCCAGACATCCGTTCCGTGCGAGAGTCCAGAAATCTGAACGAGCTCCGAGAACGTCGTCGGTTTCGTCTCTTCTAACATTTGGCGGACGAACTTCGTTCCGAACTCGGGAATACCGAGCGTTCCCGTTTTTGAATCAATTTGCTCCGGCGTCACACCGATCGATTCCGTCGAACTAAAGATTTTCATGACTTCCGGGTCATCGACGGGAATCGTCTTCGGATCACGTCCCGATAAATCTTGTAACATCCGGATCATCGTCGGATCATCGTGACCGAGGATATCGAGTTTGAGTAAGTTATCGTGAATCGAGTGGAAGTCGAAGTGGGTCGTCTTCCATTCAGAACCCATGTCGTCTGCCGGATACTGAATCGGACTGATGTCGTAGATGTCCATGTAGTCCGGGACGACGATGATTCCGCCTGGGTGTTGTCCGGTCGTCCGTTTGACGCCGGTAACACCACTGACGAGACGATCGACTTCCGCATTCCGGTACGTCAACTCATTTTCCGACTGATATCCTTTGACGTAACCATACGCCGTCTTCTCGGCGATCGTCCCGATCGTTCCCGCACGGTAGACGTAATCGTCACCGAACAGGACTTTCGTATAGGCATGGGCTTGCGGCTGGTATTCTCCACTGAAGTTCAAATCGATATCCGGTACTTTATCCCCTTTAAATCCGAGGAACGTCTCGAATGGAATATCATGACCGTCCTTGAACAATGGGATATCACATTTCGAACATGACTTATCCGGCAAATCGAATCCCGAACCGACGGAACCGTCATCGAAGAACTCCGATTCCTTACAATTCGGACAGACATAGTGTGGCGGTAATGGATTGACTTCCGTGATCTCGGTCATCGTCGCAACAAGACTCGACCCGACCGATCCCCGTGAACCAACCAAATAGCCGTCGTCGAGTGACTTTTTAACGAGTTTATGCGAAATCAGATAGATGACGGCGAATCCGTGACCGATGATCGACTTCAACTCTTTTTCGAGTCGGGCTTCGACGATTTCCGGCAATGTTTCCCCGTAAATCCGGTGTGCCATATCGTACGACAAGTTCCGGACTTCTTCATCCGCCCCTTCGATCTTCGGTGTATAGAGATCTTTTGGAATGATATCGATGTTCTCGAACTGTTCCGCGACCGCTTGGCTATTCGTGATGACAAGTCGTTCCGACACATCCGGTCCGAGGAACTTAAAGTCGTCCATCATTTCCTTCGTCGTCCGGAAGTGTGCCGGTGGCAATTGTTTTCGCATGTTCAGCATATTCGCTCCGCCTTGCGTCCGAATCAAAATCTCCCGGTACGTCGCGTCATGTTGATCGAGGTAATGCACGTTCCCTGTTGCGACTGGTAAGATGTCATGTTCTTCTGCGACACGGATGATCTTTTTGATCAGTTCGCGCAGTTCGAGTTCATTCTGAACGATTTCCCGTTCGATCAAATGACCATACATCGCGGGGGGTTGAATCTCGATGAAATCATAGAACTGCATGACTTTCGCTAAATCTTCGTCCGACTTGTTCAAGGCGGCATCAAATACTTCGCCGTTATCACAAGCTGAGCCGATGATTAGCCCGTCCCGATGCGCGACGAGTTGCGAGCGTGGTGTGCGGACGACACGGTGCACATGCTTCGTGTGAGCAATCGAAATCAATTGATAGAGATTCTTCAAGCCCGTCCGGTTCTTCGCATAGACCGTCGCATGGTATGGTCGTGCCCGCGAGATATCTTTCCCCATCTCCCGGTTGAGTGAGGCGTGTGTCTTCATGTCGAACATCTCATCCGCCATTTGAAGCAACTTAACCATCAAGTAGCCCGTCGCTTCCGCGTCATAGATGGCGCGGTGATGCTGCGTCAATTCGATATCAAATCGTTTTGCGAGTGTGTTCAATCGGTGGTTTTTTAGCGTCGGCATCAGGACCCGGGCTAACTCAAGCGTATCAATGACCGGCAAGACCGATTCATCATGTCCACCGGACCGAAGTGTCGCATTCAAGAAGCCGATATCAAACGAAGCATTGTGGGCCACGAGAATCGAGTCGCCGACCCAGTCCATGAATTCCTTGACGACTTGTTCCGGGTCTGGTTTTCCGCGGACCATATCATCGGTGATCCCTGTCAAATCAATCGTCGTCGCCGACAACAGATGCTTCGGATCGGCGAATGCTTCGAACTTATCGATGATATCACCGTCGTGGATTTTGACAGCTGCAAGTTCGATGATTTTGTTGTACATCGCTGATAAACCGGTCGTCTCAACGTCAAAGACGACGAATGTCGCGTCATCTAAGTTACGCTCCACCGGATGATAGGCGACTTGCACCCCGTCATCGACGACGTTCGCTTCGATTCCGTACAATACTTTAATATCGTTTTTCTTTCCGGCATAGTAGGCATCCGGAAAACTTTGGGCACCCGCGTGATCCGTGATCGCAACAGCAGGATGTCCCCACTTTGCCGCCCGTTCGACGTATTTCGTCACGTTCATGACGGCGTCCATCTGGCTCATTTGCGAGTGCGCATGTAACTCGACACGCTTCTCACCTGCCCATGGGTCAGCAGGAGCCTCCATCTTCACTTCTGATAACTGTGCAATCATCATGCAGAGATCACGCAAGAATGTATCGAACTCAACGCGACCTGCCGCTTGAATCCACATCCCTTTTTTGATCGCCGAGAGAATCTTGACGTCTGTTTCGTCACGCGCAAACATCTTGACGACAAGGGAGTCCGTATAATCCGTCATCTTGAACGTAAAGATCGTCTTTCCGCTTCGTAGTTCACGACTCTCTGCCGAGAAGACGAGACCTCGAATCGCGATCCGTCGTTCCTCGTCTTGGATTGTCTTGATTGGAACAATCTCATCTTGAATCGGTTTCCCGATCCGGATCTCAACTGGTCCTTCATCGTCATCCCGCGATTGTTCCCGTTTGAATTGCAACTCGAGCATCCGCTTTGCTTCTTCCATGTCTTCCTGTTTCACCTGATTGCGCAACGCTTCTTGTTTTGATTCGTTGATTTGAACGATCGGTTCACAGTTGAATTTCGGGAATCCGTAAGCACTGTAAAGTAACTGCAATTCCCCACATAAGCTACTTTTTAAGAATCCTGCTTCCGGTTCACTCCGGACCGGAATGAATAATTTCTGTTCTTTGAACTCCGGTAAGACCCGTCCCAGTTGAGTCCGCATCGCCGATGAGACGTCGGCGAGATCTTGCACGACATATGGCCAGTAATCATGATATAGGCGTTCGTCTGGTCGACTATCCGCGTATAGGATGACTTTGACTTCGGCGAATTGCTGGTACCGACTTATCAAGCGACTCGTAAAGAGTTGATAGACGTTTTGGGGCAAAACGTGTGGCAAGCGGATTTCAAATGTCCAGGTTGCTTTTGCTTTATTGACGCGAAGCTTCTCAAGAACTGCTTCGTTAAAGTATTCTTCAATGATACCGTTCGGTAATTCTAAGTCACTCAGCAACAGTGACATGCGTTGTTGTGTATCCACTCGCAATTGTGCTGTCTGATCGCTTCACACCGTGACAGCAACTCCTCCTCCTCTTGCGGATTGCCCAAGGGGCGAATGGGTGTGAGACAAGAAAACAGTCACTTTATGAAAAGTGACCGTCTCCTTCTTTATTCTAAACCTTCATAGAGTGAACGAACAGCCTCAACGACTTGTTCTTGTCCAATTTCTTCTGCATCGCCACCACGACGGGCTTTTAATTCGACGATTCCTTCTGTCGCTTTTTTACCGACGTTCAAACGAACCGGTAGACCAATCAAATCGGCATCGGCGAATTTGACGCCTGCTCGTTCTTTTCGGTCGTCAAACAAAACGCTGAATCCTGCAGCTGTCAACTCACGGTATAATGTTTCTCCGAGTTCGAGCTGATCCGCATTTTTACCGTTGACGACGATCAAATGAACATCGTATGGTGCGATCGCTTTTGGCCAAATGATGCCGCGCTCATCATAATGTTGTTCGACGACTGCCGATAGTGTCCGCGAAACACCGATCCCGTAGCAACCCATGATGAGTGGTTGCGCTTTACCACCTTCATCGAGGAATGTCGCTCCCATTCCTTCCGAGTAACGTGTTCCGAGTTTGAAGACTTGACCGACTTCGATCCCCCGTGCGAATTTGACGTTGCCGTTGCCGTCTGGTGAGACGTCACCTTCTTCAACGAAGCGTAAGTCCGTATAGTCGGCTTCGAAATCACGGCTTGGGTCGACGTGGATGTAATGCGTTTCTGCTTTGTTTGCACCGCAGACAGCGTTCGTCAAGGCACGAATCGCGTAATCGGCAACGATCTTCATGTCTGCTCCGATCGGTCCGAGTGTTCCAGGTGTCGAATGAAGTGCTGCTTCAATCTCTTCGTCGCTCGCCATCGTGATGTCGAGTGCTCCCAGATAGTTTTTCAGCTTGATATCGTTGACTTCGTGATCACCCCGGACGAGCGCCATGACGAGCCCTTGTTCCGTCTTGAAGATGACCGTCTTGATCGATTCGTTTGCTGGTAAGTTCAGATGCGCACTGACCGCTTCGATCGTCTTCGCATCTGCCGTATGCACTTCTTCCAGTGCTTCTGGTGCTTTGTCTTGCTTCGGATAGGCGTCGATCGACTCTGCCATCTCTAAGTTTGCCGCGTAGTCCGACTGGTCCGAATAGACGATCGTATCCTCACCGATTGCTGCTAACGCATGGAACTCATGTGTCCCACTACCACCGATTGCACCCGAGTCAGCGACGACCGGACGGAATTCAAGACCAACACGTGTGAAGATACGCGAGTACGTCTCAAACATGTTTTGATACTCTTCGTCTAAGCTCTCTTGTGACGAATGGAACGAGTAGGCATCTTTCATGATGAACTCACGACCGCGTAATAAACCGAAACGTGGACGACGTTCGTCACGGTATTTCATTTGAATCTGGAACAGGTTGACCGGTAGTTTTTTGTACGAGTTCAACTCATCCCGGACGATCGAAGTAATCAGTTCCTCGTGTGTTGCACCTAACGCAAACCGACGATCGTGACGATCCGTCAAGCGCATCAATTCCGGTCCATAGATATCCCAGCGCCCTGTCTCTTCCCATAGTTCAGCTGGTTGAATCGCTGGCATCAGTAGTTCTTGCGCCCCCGCTGCTTCTAATTCTTCGCGAATGATCGTCTCGATGTTTGCGAGAACACGTTTTGCGAGTGGGAGATACGAATAGATCCCAGCGGCATTTTGACGCATGAATCCTGCACGAAGCAAGAGTTGGTGACTGATGGCTTCTGCATCAGATGGTACTTCACGCAACGTTGGCATGAATAGTTTTGATTGTTTCATAATGAGTCACGAACTCCTTTGACTGAGTGATTAATTAAAAGAATTTTTGAATGTCGTTCCAAGTGACGACGAGCATGAGTAACATTAAAAGTGCGAAACCGACGAAATGCACGAGTCCCTCTTTTTGAGGATCGACCGGTTTACCGCGTAAGGCTTCAAGGAAGAGGAACAGTAATCGTCCTCCGTCAAGTGCCGGAAGTGGTAATAAGTTGAAGACCGCTAAGTTGACGGACAACAGTGCCGTCCATGTCAACAGCATCGAGAAGCCGCTGGCTGCGACCTGATCGGTCATCTTGACGATTCCGACCGGTCCCGATAATTGATCGACACCGACGACACCAGTGACGAGATCTCCGACGGCACCAACAATCAATGTTGACATCCGCCACGTTTCCGAAACGCCCGTTTGAAGTGCTGTCCCGAATGATTTTTTTGTCTCATTCGTAACACCGATGATCCCGACCTTCTGTTCTCCTTGCTGTTGTACTTTTGGCGTGATCTGTGTTGTCGTCTCTTTGCCGTCACGTTCATATTTCACTTCTGTCGCTTTACCGGCACGATCTTGGAATCCTGCGCGCAAATCAGTCCATTTGGCTGTATCCTGTCCGTTGACCGAGACAATCCGGTCTCCTTCGACTAACCCTGCCTGATCGGCAGGTGAACCTTTTTGAACGGTTCCGATGACGCTATCTCCTGTCGGCGAACCATTGTATAACGCAAGACCGAACAGGATAACGAACGCAAGGACAAAGTTCATGAACGGTCCGGCAGCAATCGCAAGGACGCGTTTCCAGACGGATTTCGAGCCGAATGTCCGATCGTATGGCGCAATTTGTGTCCGTGTCTGACCTTCGACGAGAAATGCTGTCGGGGAGACAGGGTAACGCACCGACGTTTCGTCTTGTAAGCCGACGAGTTCGAGTTGATGCAAGAGATCGATTCGTTCGACGGTGACGACTTGATCAACGTGTGGCTGATCCGCATCAAAATAAATCGTCTCGATGACACCATCCTTCAATTGCAATCCGACAGTCTGACCCGTTTTGATTTCGACGAGTTCAGGTTCTTCGCCTGCCATTTTGACATATCCACCAATCGGTAATAAACGTACCGTATACAACGTCTCATTCTTGAAGACCGAAAAAATCTTAGGACCAAATCCAATCGCAAATTCGCGGCAGAGAATGCCGGCACGCTTTGCCATTACGAGGTGACCCCATTCATGGACGGCGACGAGTACACCGAACATCAGCACGATTGAAATAAAGGTCGTCATTACTTATCCCATCCTTAGTTAGCGAATGTAAGAGACGTTACAAACGCACGCGCCCACCGGTCTGCCGCAAGGATTTGTTCCAAGGAAGGCTCTTCGATGAGTTCGTGGGCTTGAAGCGCCGCCTCGACGCTCGCTTCGATTTCTAAAAAGCGGATGTCCCCATTTAAAAAACGGTCCACCGCCTGTTCGTTCGCAGCATTGAGTACTGACGGCATCGATCCACCGGCTTGACCTGCTTCAAAAGCAAGCCGCAACATTGGGTAACGATCAAACGATGCGTCAGCAAAGTGTAGGCGTCCGATTTCCTTTAAGTTTAACCGTTCTCCCCCTTGAATTTCAAGGCGGGACGGATATGTAAGAGCGTACTGGATCGGTTCTCGCATGTCCGGCATCCCAAGTTGTGCCATGACGGCACCATCATTGAATTCAACCATCGAGTGGATGATGGATTCACGGTGGATGACGACATCAATATCCGCATAGTCGACGTCAAATAACCAGTGGGCTTCAATGACTTCGAATCCTTTATTCATCATCGTCGCGGAATCGATTGTGATTTTCGCACCCATCGACCAGTTCGGGTGTGCCAGCGCCTGTTCGACGGTCACATCCGACAGTTCTTCACGGGACTGATCGCGGAAACTTCCACCTGAAGCCGTCAAGATGATTTGACGAACATCTTCACGACGTTCCCCGTTCAAACATTGGAAAATCGCTGCATGCTCACTATCGACCGGTAAGATCGTGACGTTTTTCTCACGCGCGAGCTTCATGACGAGATGACCTGCCGTGACGAGCGTTTCCTTATTCGCAAGTCCGATCGTCTTACCAGCCTCGATTGCGGCAAGCGTCGGACGCAAGCCAACAGCGCCGACGACTGCTGTAATGACCGTATCGACTTCTGGATGCGTCACGATATCAAGCAATCCTGCTTCACCGACGACGATCGTCGGCTGATACGACAACTGCTGTTCAAGCTCTTGACGTGTCGTTTCATCTTGGACACCGACAAGCATCGGTTGCAAGCGGTTCAACCACGGTGCGGCGACCGTCGTATTGCGCCCGAAAGCAAAACTCGTCAATTCAAAACGATCCGGATTAGCTGCGATGACATCTAGTGTTTGTGTACCAATCGAACCAGTACCACCGATGATACTAATTTTCTTCATATGAAGTGCCTCCTCAAGCAAAGATATCGAGTACGACGAGGACCGTAAAAACGATCATCATGCTGTCGAACCGATCCAAGATACCACCATGACCGGGTAGTAATGTTCCAGAATCCTTCACACCATAATGGCGTTTATAGGCGGACTGGACCAAGTCACCGAGTTGACCAACGACGGCGACGATGATCGCAAGGACAATGACTTTCCCGAAACCGACAGTCGGTTCGATGCTTTCGAACACGATCCCAAGCACCATCGCAAGGACGATGCCGCCGATGGCTCCCTCAATCGTCTTATTCGGACTGATTGATGGCCATAACTTGTTCTTGCCGAAGCGTTTGCCGACGAAATAGGCGCCGGAATCCGTGAACCAGATCAAGAGGATGATCAAGAGGGACCAGGTCAAGCCATGCTCGAGCAACCGAATATAGGCGAATGACGCAAATCCTACTCCGACATAAATCGCTGTCAGCAATAAAAAGGCGACGTCATCAAACGTGAACACATTTTTTGAAAAGACTGTCCAAAACAATCCGATCAATAGAATGACCATGCCCCAAGCAATTGGGGAAAGTCCGATCGGGAGCGTCCGGTCGACCGCCTCTTCATAGATGCTGATGAATGGTAACAAGGTGCCAAGACCAAACAGAATACGCGGGATACGCGAACCGCTGAAATGGCGCATCTTGACGAGTTCGCTGTAACCAAGGATCGTCAAGATTGCCATAAATGCTAAGAAAGGCAATTCCCCTAAGTACAGAAGGGCTAGGAATATCGCTCCTGCCCAAATACCAGTGATAATACGAGTTTTCATAAGCTAGTTCCTCATTTTAATCAGACGCCGCCAAATCGGCGTGTCCGTTGATTGTATTCTTCGATTGCTGCCAAGAAAGCATCCCGGCGAAACTCTGGCCACAAGACATCCGTAAAATAAAACTCCGCATACGCGGCTTGCCAGAGCAAAAAGTTCGACAATCGTTGTTCGCCACTCGTCCGAATGACAAAATCAACATCTGTGACGGACCCTGTCATCAGTTCTCGTTCAATCGTCTCCGGTGTAATCGCATCCGGCGACAACGATCCTTCCTGAACTTGTACGGCCAGTTTTTGCATGACTTGAACGAGTTCATCGCGTCCTCCATAATTCAGAGCGAAAATCAGACGAAGTCCTGTATTGTGTTGCGTATCCAGTTTCGCTTGTTCGACCGCATCGCGCGTGAAATGAGGGAGGCGTGATACTTCACCTGCTACCTCGACTTTGACATTTTGCGCGTCTAACTCTTTTAAATCCGATTCCAAGAATTGGGCCGGTAATTTCATGAGAAAACTGACTTCTTCTTCCGGCCGTGTCCAATTCTCCGTCGAAAAGGCATATAACGTCAAACTCTTGATGCCCAGCTCATTTGCAACTCGAACAACTTCACGAATCGATTTCATACCTTCACGGTGCCCCATGATACGCGGAAGTCCGCGTTTTTGTGCCCACCGCCCGTTACCATCCATGATGATGGCCACGTGTTCCGGAACCCGATCATAGACTTCCGTTGCTTTCGTCTGATTCAACCATTGAAACATCCGCACTTCCTCCTCTCTCAATTATGAAGAAAGGGACTCTTCGTGTGACAAAGAGTCCCCCCCATGACGATCCGTCGCGTCATACTTCCATGATTTCTTGTTCTTTTTCCGTTGCCGTCTGATCAAGTTGTTTGACGAACTTGTCTGTCAACGTCTGAACATCTTCTGTGTACCCACGCAGATCGTCTTCTGTCAACACGCCATCTTTTTCTTGTTTCTTAAGTTGCTCGTTCGTGTCACGTCGAATGTTACGGAGGGCAACTTTGCCTTCTTCCGTATACTTCTTGACGAGTTTGACGAGTTCCTTCCGGCGCTCTTCCGTTAGTGGTGGAATCGCTAGACGGATGACTGTACCATCAGACGACGGTGCAAGACCAAGATCTGCACGTTGAATCGCTTTTTCAATCTCGCTGACCATTGATTTATCCCATGGAGTGATCAAGATCAGACGTGCTTCTGGTGTGTTGACGTTCGCCACTTGATTGAGTGGTGTCGGTGAACCGTAGTATTCGACTTGAACCGGATCCAAGATTGCAACGTTTGCACGTCCTGCACGAAGCGTCGCAAGTTCTTTCTTAAGTGAAAGATGTGCTTTTTCCATCCGTTCTTCGGCTTGTTTCAAGATTTCTTTTGACATATTATTTCCCCCTTACGATTGTCCCGATTTCGTCACCGATGACGACACGTTTGATGTTACCTTCTTCCATCAACGAGAAGACGATGAGCGGGATGTCATTGTCCATGCAAAGTGATGTAGCTGTAGAATCCATGACTTGGAGACCATCTTTTAAGACATCCAAGTAAGAGAGCGTCTCGAATTTCTTCGCTTCTGGATCCACATTCGGGTCAGCCGAGTAGACACCATCGACGTTGTTCTTCGCCATCAAGATGACCTCTGCTTCGATTTCAGCTGCACGAAGAGCAGCCGTCGTATCCGTCGAGAAGTAAGGATTCCCTGTACCTGCTGCAAAGATGACGACGCGGCCTTTTTCAAGGTGACGCATCGCACGGCGACGAATGTACGGTTCTGCTACTTGGCGCATCTCAATCGATGTTTGAACGCGTGTTTCGACACCTACATCTTCTAAGCTGTCCTGAAGCGCAAGCGAGTTCATGACTGTCGCTAACATCCCCATATAATCGGCGTTGGCCCGGTCCATCCCAAGTTCTGCACCTGTTTTGCCACGCCAAATGTTTCCAGCTCCGACGACGACCGCTACTTCTACGTTCAATTCAACTAATTCGCGAATCTGTTCCGAGATAGATTTGACGATGACAGGATTGATCCCAAACCCTTGATCTCCTGCGAGCGCTTCTCCGCTCAATTTTAACACAATCCGGTTATATTTCGGTTGCATGACTATGTCCCCCTTGCTAAATTCCGTAAAAAAGGAACACGAACCACTTCCACACGAAAGTGGATTGAAGCATACGTGTTCCTTCTCTTGTCATCAGGATAATCCCGATTCTTATTTTTTAAGTTGGTTCATGACTTCTTCAGCGAAGTTCTCTTCGCGTTTTTCCATACCTTCTCCAACTTCGAAGCGTACGAATGACACGACTTTACCGCCTTTAGATTCTACATATTTACCAACTTTGAAGTCTGGATCCTTAACGAACGTTTGATCGACGAGGCAGATTTCCTCGAAGAACTTGTTCATACGACCAACGATCATTTTTTCAACGATGTTAGCTGGTTTTCCTTCGTTCAATGCTTGCTCAGTGAGGACTTTTTCTTCACGTGCTTTTTCTTCTTCTGTGACAGAAGTACGGTCAACGTAAAGTGGACGAGCTGCTGCGATGTGCATTGCAACGTCTTTTGCAACTGTTTCGTCTGTCGTACCTTCGATGACGACGACTGAACCGATGCGTCCGCCCATGTGGAGGTAAGAACCGAATGCTGCGTCATCTGCTTTTGTGAAGAGCGCTACGCGACGGAGTGAGATTTTCTCTCCGATTGTTGAAGCTTCTTCAGAGATGTATGTGTCGATTGTTTTACCTGCTTCGTATTCAGAAGCAAGAGCAGCTTCCGCTGTCTCAGAACCGTTACGGAGAACAGCGTCTGCGATGTTTTGAACGAGTGTTTGGAAACGTTCGTTTTTCGCAACGAAGTCTGTTTCTGAGTTGATTTCGACGAGTGCCGCTTTGTTGCCGTCAACTGCAACTGCAGTCAACCCTTCAGCAGCGATACGATCGCCTTTTGCTGCTGCTTTAGCGATCCCTTTTTCACGCAAGAAATCTACTGCTGCGTTCATGTCACCGTCAGTTTCAACGAGTGCTTTTTTGCAGTCGAGCATACCTGCACCTGTTTTTTCACGAAGTTCTTTAACCATTGCTGCTGTAATAGCCATTCGATATTCCTCCTTATAACATCCTTAGTTTCAAAAAAAAGGTGATAAAAGGTCGATTCCCTTTATCACCTGGCATCACGAATTACTCAGCGTCTGCTACTACTTCTTCAGTAGTTTCAGGTGCTACGTTATCTTCGCCTTGTTTAACTTCGAGGATTGCGTCAGCCATTTTACCAGTGAGCAATTTGACTGCACGGATCGCATCGTCGTTCGCTGGGATGACGTAGTCGATTTCGTCTGGATCACAGTTCGTATCAACAATCGCAACGATTGGGATGTTGAGTTTGTGTGCTTCTGCAATCGCGATACGCTCTTTGCGTGGGTCAACGATGAAGAGTGCATCCGGAACGCCTGGCATATCTTTGATACCGCCGAGGAATTTCTCAAGACGAGTCATTTCTTTTTTAAGAATGATGACTTCTTTTTTAGGAAGAACTTCGAATGTACCGTTCTCTTCCATTTTTTCGAGTTGTTTCAAACGGTTGATACGTTTTTTGATTGTAGAGAAGTTCGTGAGAGTTCCACCCAACCAACGTTCGTTGATGAAGTATTGACCTGCACGGATCGCTTCTTCTTTCACAGTGTCTTGAGCTTGTTTTTTCGTACCAACGAAAAGAACATTTCCGCCTTCAGACGCTACTTCACGGATGAAGTTGTAAGCTTCGTCTACTTTTTTGACCGTTTTTTGAAGGTCGATGATGTAGATTCCGTTCCGTTCTGTGAAGATGTATTTAGCCATTTTTGGGTTCCAACGGCGTGTTTGGTGACCGAAGTGTACACCAGCTTCTAACAATTGTTTCATCGAGATTACTGCCATGATGAATTCCTCCTTTTGGGTTTTGGATGTCCTCCGCGATGATCGTCTGTCCAGCTAACCTATTAAAGGCACCGCAGCTGGCGATACATGCGTGCGTAATTAACACCGTAGACTAATATAGCATAAAGATTACCGGGGGGCAACCTTCGTTTGACGAGAAAGTTTCGCGATCAGTGCCACTTCTCCTGTTCCTCGATTCAACGAACGGGCGAGCGCCTCAAGATCGGTTCCGTCCTTGAGCGCTTGCTTCACATCTGTCAAAGCGGGCACTTGATCAGTAGTCGTTTCCCGTTCGAAGACCACACCCCGTTCATCAGGTATTTTCTGTTCAAGTGATACTGCGGTTATTTCTGAATCTGCGGACGGTTCAACCGGCGCGTGTTCGACGGAAACATCTGCCATCGCATTGACGTTTTCCATGAACTGCAAGAGCATCTGTTCCGTCTCCTTTTTTTCTTGCTCTAAACGAGCCACCTGATCTTTAAGCGTAGCTTGCTGACGAAACAGTACGAGTAATGCGTAACAGACAAGCGCCGCTACTAAAATATACACGACAGTCATAGTTCTTCCTTTCACATGGCGACACGATCTGCTAAGTAGGCACTGCCGAGCGCATTTTTCAGTTTCCGGAGTGCTTTTGAATGAATTTGTGAAATCCGGGAAGTCGATAATCCAAGTACTTCTCCGATTTCAGTGAGCGTCAATTCTTCATAATAAAATAATGAGACCACGAGTTGTTCCTTTTCGGATAGTCCTTCGACTTCTTCTGCTAGTTTAGCAATCAATTCACCCATCAGCAACATGTCTTCCGGCGTCGCCGTATCTGGATCGAGGTAGGAGACTGTCATTGCCTTTCCTTCATCCTGTAGCGTCACTGCCTCATCAATCGATAATACATTCGCGAAGTAACTTTCAGCTAACGCACCTTTGACTTCGTCCGGTGTCATCTCGACGATCGAGGAGACCTCCTCAAGCGTCGGTGTTCGCTGTAACGATTGCTCGAGAATCTCGACTGCCGCTTCGACTCGCTTTGCTTTTTCGCGTAAAGACCGTGGTAACCAATCGATTTTACGGAGTCCATCTAAAATTGCTCCTCGAATCCGAAAGGCGGCATACGTGTCGAATTTATTATTATGATTTTGATCGAATTTTTGAAGTGCATCGTACAATCCCATCATCCCTAGACTTTTCAACTCATCCCGATCGACACTTTTAGGCAACGTCGCACTCAGTCGTTGAACGTGGTATTGAACGAGTGGTTCATAATTATGAAGCAACATATCTGCAACGGCGATATCGCGCGTTGACAGCCATCGATCCCAAAGTTGTTGTAATTCCTCACGCATGACCATTCCTCCTCTATATTTCCAGCGTCCCGACATTTACTGTCCGGATGACAAGACGCCCTGATTGTGAGTGGAACTCGATCGTTCGTCCATTCGTGCCGCCGACATCTTCAGCAACGAGTGGAATGTTCACTTGACGGAGCATCTCCTTAACGGCAGTGATGTTCCGTTCACCAATCCGCATGGATTCGTGTTCATATTTAAATTGAAACATTTGAGCACCACCGGCGATTTTCGCACGTAGTCGGATGGCTCCACTGGCTCGTAGTTGACGGGCGACTTCAAGAATCGCCGTGTCAGCGAACTTCCCGACTTCTAGTGTACGATTCCGGCTGATTACAGAATCCGGCAACATGACGTGCGCCATGCTCGACAATCCCCGTTCTTGGTCGTAGATGACGACACCTACACATGAACCGAGACCTGCCGTCCGTAAAATGACCGGGCGTTTACTGACAGCATATTCTGCGATGCCGATTCGAACGATTTCATCCATCGCTATCCACACCCAATCGTTGGAAGACCGTTTGGAACGCATTCGCCTCAGGTAAGAGAAGCAGATGACCTGTTAAATCGTTTCCGGCACTCGTCAAATGTGTATCGATGTAGACCGCCATATTGCCGGGCGTCGTCGATTCTACGAGAGCGACTTCAAGTAGTGCACCGACCATATCAAATGCAGAAGCCGGCACACTGACATGAAGTGATAGATTGAGCCAGTCCGAAATCGCACGTGCGTATGCCCCTATTAAAATATTACCAATTTCCTCCCAAGCGGAAACCCCCATTTCATGAGAATCTGAAAAAAAGTGGAATTCGCTTTGCAACAATTGGCTAACCAGTTTTTCCGCATCCTGGAGCGGCATCAAAAAAAGTAACGTTGCCTGAACGTCTCCTGAAAAGCGCAATAGCGCACCCGCCGTGTAACTTTCCGCACCACCGCTCCGCTCGATGATCGTCGAAAACTCCTCTAGTTCAGCAGAGGGCACCTCGATATCAATCGGTTGCCCGAGCAATGTCGATAATGCCGTCGCCGCGTGACCAGCACCGATATTACCGACTTCCCGTAAGATGTCCCGTTCGTTCGGGTTAAGCATGGACGATGTCCTCGAACAGACGATTCGGTTCAATCAGAGAGAACAGCTGTTGCTCTCCTTTTGCGACCGCCGTCAAATAAGAAGCGTCCTCCTGCTTTTGTTCACTTAGCGGTTCGATGCGGACATCCGTCGATTCGACGACTTCATTCGCTCGGTCGACGATGAATCCTGCATCTCCATGTTCAAGCGTTGCGATGATGATCCGTGTTTCTTCCGTTTCTTCCACCGTCTCAAATCCTAGACGGGCACGTAAATCGATCACGGGTGTGACGACCCCACGTAAATTGATGACTCCTTTGACGTAGGATGCAGCATTCGGAATCCGTGTGATCGGGATGAGCCGTTCGATTGAACGAACGGACTGTACATCAATGCCATATGCATTCTCTTCTAGTTGAAAAACGACCCATTTTTGCTCCATGTCCATTCCCCTCACTTCCGTAATAGTGCATTGCTGTCAATGATTAATGCGACTTGTCCGTCTCCAAGGATCGTTGCCCCGGAAATCGCTCGGATTCCTTCGAGATAACTTCCGAGTGGTTTCATGACGATTTCCTGTTGACCAATCAATTCTGAGACAATCAGTCCAGCTAACTTTTCACCGCTCCGCACGACGACGACGGAATAAGCTTCTGCCTCGTGTTGCGGTAATCCGTAGACTTCATTCAACGAGATGAGAGGTACGAGTTGTCCGCGGAAATCAAATACTTTTTCTCGGTGGGCTTGCAAGATGGCTGATTTCCGTAAGGACGTCGTCTCGATGATGGCAGTGAGCGGAATCGCGTACGTCTCTTGTCCAAGTTCGACGAGCATCGCGGAGATGATCGAGAGCGTCAACGGCAAACTGATCCGGAAAATCGTTCCTTCTCCACGACGCGTTTCAACGAAGACTTCACCTCCAAGCGATTCAATCTTCGATTTGACGACGTCAAGTCCAACTCCACGTCCTGAGAGATCCGTCACTTCTTCAGCTGTTGAGAAACCAGGTGCGAACAATAGCATCGATGCCTCTTCCATCGACAATTGAACTGCCTCTTCTTCTGTGATCAAACCTTTTTCAATGGCGATACGCGTTACCCGTTCATGATTGATGCCTGCCCCATCATCTTCGATTTCAATGAAGACACGGTTACCGGAGTGATAGGCGCGTAACGATAAGTTTCCTTCGACCGGTTTATTCGCTAAAATCCGCTCCGCTTTGTTCTCGATACCGTGATCGATGGCATTACGAATCAAGTGTACAAGAGGATCCCCGATTTCATCGATGACCGTCCGGTCCAGTTCGGTCTCTGCACCAGTGATATGTAACTTGATATGTTTTCCGACATCCTTCGATACGGAGCGCACCATCCGTGGGAAACGATTGAATACCTGTTCGATCGGCATCATCCGCAACGTCAGAACAAGTGACTGCAACTCGTTCGTTCCCCGTTTGATACGTTCAACCGTATCCGTTAACTCTGGCGAACCGACTTCTGCTGCAATTCGTTCCAGCCGTCCGCGGTCAATGATGAATTCTTCGAACAGATTCATCAGACGATCGATCCGCTCTAGGTTGACGCGAATCGTCTTGGATGCGACAGGTGCCAGTGCATCTGGCTGCTCCGATGTTTCTGTAGCAGGAGTCGAAGTTGCCGGTACGACCGGGTCAGATTCTTGCAGTAATGTCGACGTCGCGACTTCCGCTTCCGGTGTCGTCTCAAATGCTTCGATGATGACTGACGCGACTTCCGACACTGACGCGACTGCCTCTTGAATCGACTGTTGCTCTTGTTGTGTGACGAACAAAACGGAAAACGTCGTCTCGAAATGCTCTTGTTCGAGCTCGTCAGATGTCGGATTCGATAAGATGACATCACCGAGTTGTTGGAGACGGTCAAAGACCATATACACACGCGCTGCTTTTAAGATGACATCTGCCGAAAGCTCTACATGAACGACATAAGCTAGGTATCCGGAAGCAACCGATTGTTTGACGACCGCTTCAGAATAGACGTCACACTCGAATGCTCGTGAAGTGACGGGAGCAGCGGCTGCTGGCGCCACTTCCTCTTGATCAGCACGAATGAACCGTTGTAGGCGGCTGACCGTCTCCGTGACGTCAAGTTTCCCTTTTCCGCCACGGCTAATATCTTCAACCATCGTTTCTAGCTGTTCCGCAGCGACGAATAATACATCAATCAATTCAGGTGTAGCCGGTTGCTTCTTTGATCGAACCAAATCAAGGGCACTTTCCATTTCATGCGTCAAATCGGCAATGGCATCATACCCCATCGTTCCAGCCATTCCTTTTAGCGTATGAGCGGAACGGAAGATTTGATCGATGACTGCCTCGTCATCTAATCGTTGTTCGAAATCCAATAAACTCGTATTGATTGCCTGTAAATGTTCCATCGATTCATCGAGGAACAATCCTACATATTCATTTAAATCCATGACTGATACCCTCCTTTAATCTTAGCGGACATGATCTTTCCGATGTTTCAACCGGTGCAATAATCGATCCAAAAACTTCCGTTCCTTGACTTGCACTCCTGTCAAAGATGTCGTGATGTGATCAAGACGCCAACTGACGTCGCTCGTCCGGTCCATCAAGTAAAATGGCGTTTGCGCCTTTACCGCTCTTACGACAGCTGGGTCTTCCGGTAAGAACCCCGTGAACCGTAGTGATTTCTGTAGAAATTGTTGGCTGACTAACGCTAACCGATCAAACGTCTCAAGCGCTTCTCCACCGTTCGTCGCTCGGTTGACAACGACCGAAATCGGTAATTCCGTCGCATGATGGTGTGCCAGTTTAACGAACGCATAACCGTCCATGATCGAAGTCGGTTCAGGTGTGACGATCAACCAGGCTTCATCCGCACTACTGATGAAATCAAACGTCTGATGATTCGCTCCTGCGCCTAAATCGAGTAAGACGAAATCATATTCATAGAAAAATTGGAATTCTCGAAGTAAAAATGTGACATCCTCTGGCGTCAAGTTTGTCAATTCGGCAAATCCACTCCCACCATGAATGAAATGAAGAGATGGTGATTGTTCAACAATGGCATGTTGTAACGATTCTCGTCGCTTCACACACTCCATCAATGACGACTTCGAAGACTTTCCAAACAGAATGCCGATATTCGCCATACCGATATCAAGGTCAATCAGCAAAACGCGTTTTTCTTGTAGCGATAGGGCGACACCTAGATTAACAGCGACATTCGTTTTACCGACACCACCTTTTCCGCTGACGATCGCAATCGTTTTTGTCTCTTTCACCGTCACTTTCGAACGTAAGACACGTGCTTGATCATCTCGCATCATCTCATCCCTCTCTCAACGATCATTCGGGATAATTCATCTGCGGTCGCGAACGTAATGTCTTCCGGTACTTCTTGTCCGGTCGTCACGCAATAGATCGGTAATTCCGTCTCTTCCGCCAAACCGAACATCGACCATAACTCGCTCGTCTCATCAGCTTTCGAAAAGATGACGCCTGATAATGGTATCTTCCCGAAACGTTCTCGGATTTGTAGTAAGTCCCGGTACTTCGACGTCAGGCTGAGTACTAAAAAGACATCGGTCTCTGTAAAGTCGTGTCGATTTTGTAGCTGCTCGACATAGCCTTCATCGAGAAAATTCCGTCCCGCCGTATCAACGAGAACGATATCGCACTCCTGTAGTGCTTGCCGCGCTCGCTCGAAATCATCCAAGTCATATGCGACGTGAATCGGAATTCCTAAAATATCCGCATACGTCTTCAACTGTTCAATAGCTGAAATCCGGTATGTATCCGTCGTGATGAGTCCGACGCGTTGATTTTTAAGAAGCGTATGGTGTGCCGCAAGTTTCGCGATCGTCGTCGTTTTCCCTACACCGGTCGGTCCAGTCAGCATGATGTATCGGGCAGTGGAGGCGGCCACTCGAAGCTTTGCTTCGACCTCCTCTTTTAAGAGCTCGGTCAAATCCGTCTGTTGCGTTTGATAATAGGTCGCTAATAATCGCTCATGTAATCGTTCTGCTACCTGTTGTAAGGCTGGCTCTGCTAAAAGTGGTGCATAGTGTCGTAATTCTTTCGGTAACGGTCGCTCACTGACTGTAACGATTGATGGGCGGATTGCGGTCGAACGGACTGTCTCAGATGTCTTCTCGGCAGTGGGAATGGGTACGGAAGGTACCGGTACATGTTCATCCACCGAGGCAACGAGTTCGACTTTTTTCTTGGCGAATAAACCGAAGAATCCTCCGACCTTGATCTGACGAGTATTCAATATGATGGCATCTTTCCCGAGCTCACGTTTGATTCGTTCCATCGCCTCGCCCATTGAATCCGCCGTGATTTTTTTGACTATCATGCTTATATCACCCCAATACTCTTGACTTCGATCGTCGGCATCAATTCGTTATATGACAAAATCGGGACATCCGGGAAATAACGTTCCGTCAATTGACGGACGAACATCCGGATACTTGGCGACGTCAGGATGATCGGATGTGCTCCGTAACGTTCAAACTCCATCGCGCGTTCCTGAAGTGTTTCAATGAATCGAGTAGCCTTCTCAGGGTCGAGCGCTAAATAATTTCCAAACTCCGTCTTCTGAATAGCTGACTGGATATCGAGTTCCATCTCACTTGAGACGGTCACGACATGCAAAACGTCTCCTTGCATGACCTGTTCCGTGATTTGACGGGATAGGGATTGGCGCACGTATTCTGCGAGTAGTTCGCTATCCTTCGTGACTGCTGCATAATCAGCAAGCGTCTCGAAAATCAATGGCAGGTTTCGAATCGAAATTTTCTCTTGCAACAACTGGACGAACACTTTTTGTAGCTCGCCGATCGATAACAGTTGTGGCGTGACTTCTTCGACCAAAATCGGATGAGATTCCTTCAAATGATCGACGAGTTGTTTCGTCTCTTCACGACCAAGCAGCTCAGCGGCATGTTTTTTTAAAAGCTCCGTCAAATGAGTCGCGACGACAGATGGTGGATCAACGACCGTATATCCGGACATTTCAGCTCGGCTCCGCGTCTGTTCGTCAATCCATAAAGCCGGCATTCCAAACGCAGGTTCGACCGTCTCGATTCCCCGGATTTCTGGATCATCGACACCCGGACTCATCGCTAAATAATGATCGAGCAATAGTTCCCCGCTCGCCATCTCGCTTCCGCGAATCTTAATCCGGTATTGGTTTGGCGCTAACTGCAGATGATCGCGAATCCGGACCGTCGGAAGGACGAAACCGAGTTCAAGTGCTAACTGCCTGCGAATCATGACGACACGGTCGAGTAGATCACCGCCTTGTGCTTCATCTGCAAGCGGAATCAATCCGTAACCAAATTCGAATTCAATCGTATCGACATTCAGTAAGGAGATGACCGATTCGCTCGAACGAAGATTCTCACCTGGCGCCTCTTCAATTGCCACTTCTTCTTGCGCCACTTTCGTCGTCTCCCGCATCCGCCAAGCGAAGAATCCGAATAACGCAGCGATTGGTATCGTGACGTAATCTGGAATCGCCGTGAACAGTCCGAGTAAGAAAATCGCCCCAGCCGCGATTCCGACGAGTAACGGTGTCCGTGTCAATTGACCGATGACATCCTCACCAAGGTTTCCGTCGGATGTCGAACGGGTGACGATGATCCCGGTCGCAACCGAAATCAACAGGGCAGGAATTTGACTGACAAGACCGTCCCCGACCGTCAGTAGTGTATAGAGATTGACTGAATCCGTGATCGGTAAGCCTTGCTGGACGACACCGATGATCATCCCGAAGATCAAGTTGATGATGACGATGATGATCCCGGCAATCGCGTCTCCTTTGACGAACTTCGATGCCCCGTCCATCGCACCATAAAAATCTGCTTCAGACTGGATTTTTTGACGACGTGTCCGGGCTTGAAGTTCATCAATCATTCCAGAGTTCAAGTCGGCATCAATCGCCATCTGTTTCCCTGGCATCGCATCGAGTGTAAAACGGGCCGACACTTCCGAGACTCGTTCTGAACCCTTCGTGATGACGAGAAACTGAATCAAGACGAGAATCAAGAAGACGACGAAACCGACGAGGGCATTCCCGCCGACGACGAAGTCACCGAATGCTTCGATGACTTCCCCACCATTCCCGTTTGAGAGGATCGATCGCGTCGTCGAGACGTTCAGTGCGAGACGGAACAGCGTAACGATCAGTAACAGGGTAGGAAATACAGAAAATTCAAGTGCCTCTTTGGCGTTCATCGCAACGAGTAAGACCATCAGTGCAATTAAGATGTTGATGATGATTAAAAAATCGAGCATGATTGCGGGCAGTGGAATGACGAGCATGAAGACGATCATGATGACGCCTAGAAGGACCGTTAAATCTCGTGTTGATATATTCATGATGCTTCATCCTTTCATTTGACTTGTTTCAGTTGATAGACAAAGGCGAGTGTTTCAGCGAGCGCCTGATAGAACGTTTCATCCACTGCCATACCAATCTCCGTTTGAGCAAACAGTGCCCGTGCGAGTGGGCGGTTTTCAACAATAGGAACGTCGGCTGCTGTCGCCTTCTCCCGAATCCGGAACGCGACAGCATCCACACCTTTGGCAACGACGATCGGTGCCATATGTTTTCCATCATCGTATTGAATCGCTACAGCATAATGCGTCGGGTTTGTGATGACGACGTCGGCATTCGGTATTTCTTGCATCATCCGCCGCATCGCCATCTCCCGTTGTTGTTGTTTGATTTTCCCTTTAATTTGAGGATCACCCTCTGTGTTCTTATGTTCATCCTTTAAATCTTGTTTACTCATCCGAATCGACTTCTCAAAATCGAATTTTTGATAGGCAAAGTCGAGAACGGCTAATACGATCAACGCAATGCTGACAGATAAACCAAGCATGAACGTCAAATGACCGATGATAGCTAGAGCGTCCCCGATCGGTTCCGAGGTCAATCTCGAAATCTCGATCTTGTTGTTCCAGAGGACCGTTCCACTCGTCACACCGATGACGAGCAGTTTAAAAACCGATTTCAGGAATTCTACAAGCGCCTTAAGGCTGACGATTCGCTTAATCCCTTGGAGCGGATTGATCCGGTCCAACTTCGGTTGAATCGCCTCACCACTTAATAGAGCACCGATTTGAACGAAGTTTCCAAGAATTCCGACGATGACGGCAGTCAAGAAGAACGGGGCGACTAAAATCCCCATTTGAACGAGCATTTCAATCAGAATCTGTTCAATCCGTCCTTGTTCTACCGCTTGCAGGACCTGACGGGCACTGAGCCCATCCTGTAAGACGAGTACGAACCGTCTTCCAAGAAAAGGTCCGAAAAAATAAAGAACAAGAAACATCGCAAAAAGCATGAAGCTACTCGTCAAATCTGCTGATTTCGCAACCTGACCCTTCTTACGTGAATCGTCACGTTTTCGTGGTGTCGCCTTCTCCGTTTTCTCACCTGCGAAGTACTGAAGATCGAGGCGTAACCGATAATTTTGCATCTCCTCAACCTCCTAGTAATCGAATGGCGTCCGCCAGTACATCTTGCAGTAATGGGACGAATCGCCCGATGCCGGTAATCGTCGCGCCCGCTAGTAAAAATAAAATCGCATACCCCATCAACAACTTGACGGAAAAACCGATTGCAAAAATATTGAATTGAGGTGCGGTCTTTGCTAAAAATCCAAGCGCGAGATCGACGAGAAACAACGAGACAACGAGCGGCATTGCCATCTGTAATGCAGTCAGCATCGTAAGACCGACGACCCGGATGACGAGACTCATGCCCGCTTCCCCCGATACGGCAATCTGACTGCCGGGCGGAAAGATCTGAAAACTGGTATAGATTCCGTCCAGTAAAATCAAGTGCATATCCGAAGCAAGTAAGACGAGTAACGTCAACATGTAATAAAATCGGCCGATGATGGGCGATTGCCCGCCGAACATCGGATCATAGGCGGAAGCCATCGCAAGACCCATCTGTAAATCAATGATCGATCCCGCGATTTGCGGTGCATACAGTAAAAAACTAGCGAGTAAACCGAGTGCTAAACCAACGAGGACTTCCGTTCCCATCCGAAAGAAAAAATCAAAATCTTCTACACGGACATCGGTTCGAACAGTATAACTGGCAAAGTAGGCAAGACCTGCTGCAAGCGCCAATTTATGTTGTGCCGGTAATTGTTTCGACGAAAATAGTGGTGCTGCGACGAGAAAGCCGACCAACCGACCAAACACGAGCAGAAAGACGCTCAGAAAAGAAAGAAGCGTCATTTTCGGGAAACCTCAGCGATTTGTTTAAACAAATCAATCGTAAATGTTTGAAGCTCCTGCATGATCCATGGTCCGAAGAAGACGAGAGCTAAAAACACAGCTACGATTTTAGGAACGAAGGATAACGTCTGTTCCTGAATCTGCGTCGTCGCTTGTAAGATACTGACGAGCAGACCGACGACGAGTGAGACGAGTAGCAAGGGAGCCGATACTTTCAACAATGTCCAGACGGCAGAACTCGCCAACTGTATGATCATCTCTTGTGTCATCTAATCTCCCTCCCTAACGCATACTGACAAGCAATGATTCGACGATCAGATGCCAGCCATCCACTAAAATGAATAATAATAACTTAAACGGTAATGCAATCATGACAGGTGGTAACATCATCATCCCCATCGACATCAATACACTTGAGACGACCATGTCGATGACGAGAAACGGTATGAAAATCATGAAGCCGATTTGAAAGGCTGTCTTTAGTTCACTGATCGCATACGCCGGAACGAGTGCGACGAGTGGAATATCTTCGATTTTCTTCGGCTTCTCATAGTTTCCGTACTTCAGGAACAACTCTAAATCGTTCGTTCGTGTATGTTTCGACATGAATCGCTTCATCGTATCCCCTGCTTTGTCAAACGCCTCATCCTGGCTGATTTTATCTGCCATATACGGTTTGAGTGCGGTCGTGTTCAATTCAGAAATGACAGGAGACATGACGAACAATGTAATGAACAGAGCAAGACCGACGAGCAGTTGGTTCGGTGGTGTCTGTTGTGTTCCGAGTGCCGAACGAACAAAGGAGAGAACGACGACGACTCGAGTGAAACAGGTCATTAAAATAAGTAAAGATGGTGCGAGCGATAACAGCGTCAACAAGACGAGCAGTTTTATCGATGTCGCCGTTCCTGACGGTGTATCAAGCGATATCAGATTTTCAATCGTATTCATGAGCGTCCTCGATTCTTTTGCAACTGCTCAAGTTGTTGTTTGAACGTCTCAAGAAACGGTGATGGTGTTTGTTTCGAAGACGTCTCGACGAAATCCGTCGACTCATATCCATCGAGATCGTCGAGTGTATCCAGTAACTGGACGTTCTCACCGACTCCGACGACATAGATTTTATCCTGCACCTTGACGAGTTGCACCGACCGGTCTTTACCGAGCGGCACACCACCGAGATGTGTCAATCGTCCAGACTGTCTGACGCCTCGTGTCCGTTCGTGGATGAAGCGTGTTACAAGAATGAATCCGCCAATCAAGACGACGAGAACGACGACGCCTTTAAAGATGGTCAACGCCATGGAAGGACTCTCATCGACTTGCTGAGTCGTCGGTGCATCGGTCTGAGTTGGATTCAATTTTTCTTCGACCGTTTCTGCCTGCACAGGAAGTGCGAGCAGAAACAGGAGACAAATCAGCAAAGTCACTTTTTTCATGACGAGACAGTTTTAGAGACAGCTTCTAGCACACGATCCGCTTGGAACGGCTTAACGATGAAATCTTTCGCGCCGGCTTGAATCGCATCGATGACCATTGACTGTTGCCCCATCGCCGAACACATGATGACTTTTGCCGCAGGATTGAATGCTTTGATCTCTTTTAGAGCAGAAATTCCGTCCATCTCTGGCATCGTAATATCGAGCGTCACGAGATCTGGCGTCAATTCCTTATATTTCGTGACAGCTTCGCGACCGTTTTCTGCCTCGCCGACGACATCATAGCCATTCTTCGATAGGATTTCCTTGATCATCATCCGCATGAAAGCGGCGTCATCTACGATTAATACTTTTGCACTCATTATTAGTTCCTCCTTAGAACATCCGCAGACGTTCTTTTGTATTTACGATTTCTGTGATCCGTACACCAAAGTTTTCTTCGATGACGACCACTTCTCCTGTTGCAATCAATGTATTGTTGACGAGAACATCGACCGGTTCTCCGGCGAGCTTATCGAGCTCGATGACGGATCCTTGTGTCAGCTCTAATATGTCACGGACAGAACGGCGCGTCCGCCCTAACTCGACGGTGACGTTCAACGGAACGTCATACAGCATACCGATATTCCCCGGTGTGCCTTCCACCGCTGCTTCATTCAGTTGACTGAACTGAACAGGACTGACACCTACCGGTTGCGCCTTTGGTGCGGGTGGTGGTTCTACCATAGGCTGTTGTTCCATCGCCGGTGGTGGTTGTTGTGGAGCAGGTTGCTCAACCGATTGTGTCGGTTGTGCTGATTGTGCTTGTTGCGTCGTACTGGCACTAAAAAGTTTCTGGATCAATTGCTTTGAAAAATCAAGCGGTGCCAATTGTACGATTTTCGAATCAATCAGCGTGCCGATTTTCAAGTCAAATTCGATGATGACCATGTTTTCCCATAAGGAAAAGCTGTCAACGATACTCTTTTCCTGAGAAAAGTCAAAAATCTCGACTGCTGGTGGTGAGATATCAATTCGCATTGAGAACACGGTCGACATCGATGTCGCGGCAGCTCCCATCATCTGATTCATCGCTTCTTGGACGGCGGACAAGGCGATCGGTTCCATATCAAGCGACTCGTCGATGACACCGTCACCGCCCATCATCAAGTTCGCGATGACAGAAGCATCGCGTTGTGTCAGAATCAGGACATTTTCACCTTCAAAGCCTTCCGTATATCCGACACGTAACGCAACGTGTGGAATCGGATAACGACTTCGTAACTCTTCCATCGAAATCATCCGGACATGCGGTGTCGTGATTTCTACCTTTTGATTCAACAATGCAGATAATGCCGTAGCCGAATTGCCGAGGGAAATATTCCCGACTTCACCTAACGCATCGATCTCCATATCATCTAAAACTTCGGTTGCGTCTGTTTCTTGCGGTTCATCAGGTGATGGTGTTCCGCGTAACAACGCATCGATTTCATCTTGCGAAAGCATATCGCTCATGTTATTCCTCCTCAATTCGTTGTAAGACTTGCAAAGCGAGATGTTTCCCATTTAGTCCTGGTCGTGCCTTGAACATCTTTCGGTCATCGACGAAGACGTCAACGGCGTCCGAAGCACGTGTTTTCAGGGATAGACAATCGCCTACTTCGAGGTGTAACAATTCACCAAACGAAAGCTCTGTTTGGCCGAGCACTGCTTTTAAATCGACGACGGAACTCATCAACTGGGTTTGCATGTGTTCAGACTCCTGATTATCTGCTGTCGTTCGTTTTTCTTGTTGCATCCAATAATGACTTGATAATTTCGGAAGAACGGACTCAAGGGTGACGAACGGCAGGCAGACGTTCAATGTTCCGCTCACTTCCCCGACCGTCACGTAGATTGAAACGAGAATGACCGTCTCATTCGGTGAGACGAGTTGCAGGAACTGTGGATTAATTTCCAAATCATCATACTCGGCTTCGACTTCCATCACCGATTCCCAAGCCGCTCCGTATTGAACGAAGGCGCGTTTGAATAACTGTGTAAGAATACGCGTCTCGATTTCCGTCAGGTTTTCGATTTTGTTCATTCCTTCACCCGGTCCACCAAGCAAGCGATCGAGCATCGCATAGGCAATGTTCGGGTTGACTTCGAATATGACTTTTCCATCGAGTGGATGTAGATCCACCAAGTTGATCAATGTCATATTCGGAATCGAATGGATGAATTCGTCATACGGCAGCTGTTCAACCGTATTGACCGTGAACTGGACGTATGTTCGAAGTTGTGCGGAAAAATGCGTCGTCAAGACACGGGCGAATTGCTCATGGATCCGCGTTAAGTTTCGTAACTGGTCTTTTGAGAAGCGGAGCGCCCGTTTAAAGTCATAAGTTTTGACACGTCGTTGTTCTTCTTGACTCCGGATTTCCTCGACTTCCATATCTCCGCTTGAGATGGCAGATAGCAAGGCGTCAATTTCGTGTTGGGATAATACTTCGCTCATGCTGACACCTCACTGGATGATTTTTTTCGTCGTATAGACGCGCTGGACATCACCTTCTTGGATCAGCTTCTTGAATTGCATCCGCAATCGTTCTTCTAGCTTTTCCATATCGGCTTTTGAATCCAAGTCCGATTTTTTCATCGCGGACAAGTCACCCAAAATGATGTTATTGATCTGAAACTTACGCAATTCCAGATCATCGCGTGTTGCCTGATCGTCCGTGACGATCGTAAATTGAACGTTCAAGAACCGTTCATCAGCAATGTTCGTCGTCAAGTCGTCCGTCTGCAGGCTACGGGCATCGAGCTCTTCTCCCGTCGGCTGTTCGACTTTTGCTTCCGTCGAGTCACTTGCCAAGAAATAATTCATGATCATGTACCCTGCTCCGATCATCAGTGCTGCAACGATGATCATGATTAATGGGATTTTCAGTTTACTCTTCTTCTTTTCTTCGGCCATCTTCGAGCCTCCTCATACTGTTCAAGCCCGCTAATCCGATTTGTTGATAAAAGCTGATTGCGATTGCTTTAACTTCTTCCATTGATTCTTTTACGACATAAATCTGTCCGCCGACTAATTGAATCGTCGTATCCGGCGTGGCACGCACCGATTCAATTAATATCGCGTTCAGTACAAGAGGAGCGTTACGTAGCGTCGTAAGCGTAATCATCGTTTCAGATTGACCAATTCCTCAAGTACTTGGTCAGACGTCGTAATGATACGTGTGTTCGCCTGGAATCCACGCTGAGCGATGATCATTTCCGTGAATTCTTCTGATAAATCGACGTTCGACATCTCAAGTGTTCCCGATGTCAATTGTCCCATCCCATTCAAACTTGGTGTTCCGAGTACCGGAGGACCCGAGTTTTGTGATGCCGCGAATACGTTAACACCTGATTTCTCCAGTCCTCCAGCATTCGCGAAGTTCGCGATCGTGATATAACCGACGTTTTGCAACGCACCTGTCGTATCAACGTACGTTACGAGTCCGTCCTTCCCGATCGATAAGTTTCGAGCATCCGTCGGAACTTTTAATTTTTGGAAACCATTCCCACCTGATTCAGGAAGCGGAACAGGTGGTGTATCCCCTTCAGCAATTGCTTGTGAGTCACTTCCGATTAGGTAGTTTCCATCACCCGTGACCAGATTCCCGTCGAGGTCAGTATAGAAGTTCCCTGAACGGGTGTAGCGGATTCCTTCTGCCGTAACGACTTGGAAGAATCCTTCTCCAGAAATCCCGACATCTAGTACACGACCGGTATTTTGAAGCGCCCCTTGGTTATAGACGTTGTCGACCGTCGACATCGATGCCCCAAGACCAACTTGTTTCGGGTTCGTCCCACCGACGTTCCCACCTGCACCAGACGATGAACCGACCGATTGACTGACGAGATCCTTGAACGTTACACGCCCTTTTTTATAACCAAACGTGTTGACGTTGGCGATGTTATTCCCGACAACATCAAGTTTCGTCTGAAAGTTCTTGAGCCCACTGATTCCTGAATACATTGAACGTAACATTATTTTTCCTCCTTCGATTGAATCTGCGTCAACTCATATACACTGATTTGTTTTCCGTTCGATAGCTCTGCCACGACATCCAGTCCATCTCGCTTTACGCTGACGACACTGGCTGTCTCTTCGACGGTCGTCGTCTGTTCGACTCCGGAAGCATCGGTCGTTTTCGACTCTGCTTCGTAGCTGACGTTCTTACCAATCAGATTACTGTAGGATAGAAGTGCCGTCGCATGTTGATTGAGTACCATCGTATCCATCGTCTTTCCGATTGCCTGCATCTGCTCGAGTGATGAAAACTGTGCCATTTGAGCAATAAAATCCTTATCTTCCATCGGTGCCGTCGGATCCTGATTCGAGAGTTGCGCAATCAAGATTTTCATGAACATATCTTTGTCCATCGCTTTATTCGTCGGCACCTGTGATTTTTCTGGGAGCTGGAAGGAACTACTATCCGTTTTGATTGATTCAGTCATCTTCTTCCTCCTCTTCTTCTACCGGAGCAGGTGTTTCCTGGTAAGGGGTTTCTTGTTCTTGCTGATCTCTTGTAAAAGATTGTTGGAACTCGCGTGCGCTTGAAGCAAGCATGCCTGTCTCGATCTTGACGACTGGTGTTTGCTGATGCAAGACGGTTTGCAGTTTGCCGAGTTGTTGCTCGATCGATTGCTTCGCCTGCTCGGTGCTTGCAAACAGTTTAACGGTCAGAGCGCCCTCCTTTCGATCAAGTTGAACAACGACCTCTCCAAGCTGCTCAGGATACAGACGAATCGACAATCGAGTAGATCCGTCAGCCCCCTTTAAAAACGGTGCTTGTTGCAATGCAGCTTCAATCCGTTGTTGAACCTGTTCCGGAACAGGAAGAGGTACTGGGCGAATCGTTTGTACATGGGCTCCTTTATAAAGAGGCAGACTCATCGGTAATGGTACGACTTTTCCTTCCGGGTCAATCGGCATCGTCGATTTCCGCAGGAGTGAGTCAAATGTCACCGGGAGTGGTGTCTTCCCTGTCGTCTGATCGGCTACAAGTAAGACAGCTGGTTTGACAGCTTCCTGAGAAACGTTTGATTGCGGTAGCGTGTGTTTCACAGGCAATGCTGAAACACGATTTTCGACGGCGTGGACCGAATTTTGTCTTAGACCATTCGTCATATCTGTTTTATTTTTCACCGTATCGCTTGTCATAGTCTGTACGACGAATTGTTGCAGGAGCGGCGGCAGCTGTTCAAACTGCTCGTTCGCCTGCTCGACATGACCCTCAAGTAATCGTTTGACGAAAGCTAACAGTTGTTCCATCTTTTTTGGTTCCTGTTTGAGAGCTTCTATTTCCGGCTGTTTTAGTAAAGAGAGAAGCTCGTCTGGCTGATCTGCAAGTTGCTGGATCCATTCTGGTAACTGTGACGCCTCTGTCGCCTGCTCTACAGGTTCTGCGTCTGTCGCCATCTGCATGGTCGTCGGCATCTTCGTCAGATAATCAAGGAGTGAGGCGAACTGACCTCCGATCACCGTCACCTCTCCCTGTTTTCCTGTTCCGCCACTTCCGGTTGGAGAAGGCGTGTGTGTGACTTCCGTTAGATTCATTCAGCTTCCCTCCTTACTTCGTCGCAAGCAGCTGCGTTAAGGCCGCCGCCTTTTTAGCATCCATTTTGGCAATGATTGCTGCTTGTTGCTCCGCATCGATATCTTCAATGATCGGTACGACCTCTGTCGGGCTCAGTTCATTTAAGATCAGCGCTGCATCTTTTGGAGCCATCTCTGCGTATACATCCGTCACGGATGCTGTTTTTTTCGTCGTCTTCGTCTGATCCGTCGTTGCTGTAGTAGCAGGAGTTTGCTTCAGACGATCTCGTTCCGCAATGAGACGTTCCACTTCTTGTTCCTTCGCCTTCAGCGTATCCGATTGTTCCTGACTTTGATTGCGCAGCTTCTTAATCTCTTGATTCGCCACCTTAAGGCGGCGTTCAAGTTCTACTGAAGGATTCGCTTTGTCCGTAGTCTTCTCCTCGGTGGCGAACGGCAAGGACAATAACGGACGTCCATTTGCATAGTTCAAGACGAAATAGGCCGTCAACAAGATTAAAATCAAAGGAATGATCAGTAGCGGGATGACCCATCCTTTTGACGTTTTGGTTTCACTCATATCATCCGTCCTCTTCCAAACTGTAACAACGCCAGTTCATCTAATTGATTTTGCTCAGTTACGGCTTCCTCACGCTTTATCTCGAACGTATGGTTTTCCTGTAACCGTGTAAATTTCTTTTCTTCAATCAACGCTCGTTCAAGCGATTCTTGCGTTCGCTCATACCGATTTTTTGCCTGTGTGACGTATAACTGTTGTCGTTCGATTTCTTGTTTTACGACATCACGCGCACGTTCTCGGTATTGAGAAGAGGTCAGTTCAACGATGCCGATTTCATTTTGTTCTCTCAGAAAGGTCTCGTAACGGACGAGCAGATGATACAGCTTTTCAACTTCCGTCTCATACTGCTTTTTATGAAGACTCATCTCTTTCGCGACGCGATCCTTCTCAGCTTCCGCTAAGGGAATGATTCGTTCATAAATCGTCTTCATCCTTCTTCCTCCTTACTGGATCGTAGTCATGAGCTGATTACAAGCGATTTCAAAATCACTCGCTTCATGGATTTGCTGTTTTAAGAATTGAATCAGTTCCGGATATTTTTCAACAGCCCGGTCAATCTCTGGATTCGTCCCTTTCTTGTATGCACCAATATTGATCAGGTCCTCTGAATCCAAGTACGTCGACAATAGCTGTCGGAACGCAACTGCTGCCTGCTTATGATCCGCTGTCGTGATTTGGTTCATGACCCGGCTGATCGAACGGAGCACATGAATAGCTGGAAATTGACCTTTATTGGCGAGATTGCGATCGAGTACGAAGTGCCCATCCAATATGCCTCGAACAGCATCTGCAATCGGCTCGTTCATATCGTCTCCATCGACAAGAACGGTGTAAAAAGCAGTAATCGAACCTTCCTGAGTTTTACCACTCCGCTCGAGTAATTGAGGTAGTAACGCGAAAACGCTTGGCGTGTATCCTTTCGAAGCCGGTGGCTCACCTGTTGCGAGTCCGATTTCCCGTTGTGCCATGGCAAACCGGGTAACCGAATCCATCATCAAGACGACATTTTTTCCTTGGTCTCGGAAATACTCGGCAATGGCAGTAGCTGTATAAGCGCCTTTCAGACGAACAAGAGGTGGTTGATCACTTGTCGCTACAATCAAGATAGACCGTTTCATTCCCTCTTCACCAAGTTCTGCCTCTACGAATTCCTTGACTTCTCGTCCCCGTTCGCCAATCAATGCGATGACGTTAATGTCAGCCGTTGATCGTTTCGCAATCATCCCGAGCAAAGTCGATTTTCCGACACCGGAACCGGCAAACAAACCAACGCGTTGCCCTTGACCGACGGTAAGGAGACCATCGATGGCCCGGATACCCGTCGAGAGCACATCACTGATCCGCGGACGCTCTAATGGACTAGGTGGCTTACGAACAATCGACGTCGTCCGTAAATCCGTCAGTGATTCTCCATCAAGCGGACGACCAAGTCCGTCCAGTACTTTTCCGATCAATTCTTCTCCGACCGGTACATGAAGCGGTTTACCTGTCGCGATGACGATTGATCCTGGAGCAATAGATGTCGTTTCACCATATGGCATTAATAACACATGTCCTTCTCTGAATCCGACGACTTCTGCTTCGATTGTCTGTCGGTGTTGAATCTGGATTAAACAACGTTCACCAATCGCAACCGCTGTCGGACCACGTGACTCAATCATTAAACCGATGACTTGGACGACTTTGCCTGAATGTTGAACGAGTTCTTCCGAACGAATCTCACGGACCGCTGCTTGAACGGCTGTTACATTAAGCATGTTGTAAAACCTCATTGATTTTTGTTTGTAAGGCGTCGTAGCCTATCGTCAGACCACCCGTGATGGCTCCGTTTTCCGAGTCGATTCGGTAATCTCGCGCAGCTAGAGCTGGATCAAAACGAAGCTGAATCATTGCGTTGGCACCAAGTACACTTTGTAAGCGTTCCTCGAGCACGACGACTCGTTCAAAATCAGCCGGTGACGCATATACAACGATTTTTTCACGATCTCGGAATTGGATAATGAGTTGATGTAATAATTGATAAAGTGCTTCTTCATCCGTATCGTGTAATTGCTCGAGAAATTGATGGGTCACTTGGAGACCTAATACACATAACTCATGTTCGAGGCGGAGTAGCCGTTCCTGATTCTGTTCTTCTAGTCGAACAGTAAAATTGTTCGTCTCAGCAATTCGTTGTTCGAATGTCGCTTGTCCTTCTTGACGACCAGTTTCATGACCTTCTTGGTATCCTTCTTGATAACCTTGTTGTCGGGCTTCTTCCAATGCATGGAGACGATCCTGTTCAAGCTGGTGTTGACGCTGTTCGAATTCTGCTAGCATCGCTTGACGTAATCGTTCCAGCTCCGCATGCCCTTCTGCCATTTGTTCCTCATATAGCGTATCCGGAACGCCAAATGTCTCTTCTTGAGAAGTATGTGCTTGAACGAGGGTCCGTTCCTGACGTTCGAATACTGCCTGCCTTTTAATGACGTTAGACAACAATATCATCTCCTCCACCACGTGCGACGACGATTTCACCCATATCTTCTAAGCGACGGATGATGCCGACGATCCGGCTTTGGGCCTCTTCGACGTCCCGCAGACGAACAGGTCCCATGAATTCCATGTCCTCTTTGAACGATTCGACCATACGCTGCGACATATTGCGGTATACCATGTCTTTGACGTCGTCGGACGAGACTTTGAGTGCAAGCAACAAGTCCTCGTTCGATACTTCGCGAATGATTCGTTGAATGGCTCGAGCATCGAGTGTGACGATGTCTTCGAAAACGAACATTCGTTTCTTGATTTCTTCCGCGAGCTCCGGATCTTGAATTTCAAGCGTGTCGAGAATCGTGCGCTCAGTCGTGCGGTCTACCCCATTCAAGACTTGAACGACTGCCTCAATACCACCCGATTGAGCAAAGTCCTGCATACCTGCTTGTGAGAGGTTCCGTTCAAGGATCTGCTCGACCTCGCTGATGATTTCTGGATTCATCCGGTCCATTGTTGCAATTCGACGGGCTACGTCAGACTGCGCTTCTGCCGGTAACTCGGAGAGGATTTGCCCTGACTTCGCAGGGTCAAGATGTGCAAGGACAAGGGCGATTGTTTGCGGGTGCTCATTTTGAATGAAATTGAGCAATTGTTTTGGATCTGCCTTTCGTGCAAACTCGAACGGTCGGACCTGTAAGGTCGATGTCAGGCGATAGATAAGTTCCATCGCCTTTTCTTCACCGAGTGCTTTTTCAAGAACTGATTTAGCAAAACCAATACCACCTTGTGTGATGTAGTTCTGTGCCATTGCCAGCTCATGAAATTCATCGAGAACGACCAGTTTATCTTCGGGATCTACTCGCTTCATGCTTGAAATTTGTAGAGTTAACCATTCCATTTCTTCTTCCGATAGATGTTTATACACACTAGCAGCAACTTCAGGACCTAACGAGATCATGAGAATCGCAGCTTTTTCACGGCTGTTCATTTCTAACTTCTTCATCTCCTCAATCCTCCGCTAACCAAGTACGTAGTAATTTCGCAAATTCATCCGGATTGGATTCAGCCAGTTTCTCCAACTGTTTCCGCTTGACCGTACCTTCACTTGTATCTTCTGTCGAGAGTTCTGGAATTTCCGTATCAATCGGTGTCCATTCTTCAAGCTCTTCGATTTCTTGTGCCCGACGGCGACGCATGAGTAGGATAACGGCACCGATGACGAGAATGGCTGCGCCACCAAGAGCGAACCAGACCCACATTGGGGTTGCTGTCGTCGTTTTCGTTGCTGTCGTCGTTTTCGCAAATGGTCGGGACATGACGACGACTTTGTTTGCGAGTTCTGCATCCGTCAATGTCGTCTTCGCATCCGTTTTCGTCAGTGAGGTCCGAATGATCGAATACATCATCGTCTGTAAGTCCGTCTGCAATTGGGGATCAATTTGGTTTTGTCCTTGTGGTGGTTCGACGATGATCTGAATTCCTAAATCACGAATCTCATAAGGGGCACCTGTGATTTGTTTCGTGATCCGGTTGACTTCATAGTTAATGATGTCATGCGTCTTTTCACTCGTATCGCCAGTTGTTCCTGTGCCAGCCGGGAAATTGGTCGTCTCATTCTGTCCTGTCCCCGCCGTGCCAGCATTCGCTGATCCGGTATATGCTTCTGCAACTTTTTCAGCCGACGTGACGATCCCTTCGATTTTATCCGGGTCGACAGGTTCGACGAGTTTTTGTTCTTCCTGACGTTTCGTGACGTCGACATCTGCCGTAACGGATACGAGCGCTTTTTGCGGTCCGAGGACGACCGACAGCATCTGTTGAATCTGCTTGCGTAAATCGTTCTCTGTCGTTTTTTTAAGCGCCATCGGGTCTGTTCCTCCGGCAGTTTGCGTGGCGTTGCCAGGTTCATAATACGTAAAGTACTGATCCATGATGGTGATGTTTTCTTCTTTTAGATTAGGGATACTTTTCGCAATCAAATGATAGAGCCCTTGGACGGTTTGATTGTTGAGATTACTCCCGGCGCTTGAAGTCAAGACGACCGAAACCGTTGAAGATTCCTTCTCGTCAGACAAGAAGACACTTTTTTCAGGAAGCGTGATCATGACTTTTGCAGCATCGATGCCGTTGACTTGAGTGATCAAATTTTCGAGCTCCGTTTGCATCGTATCCCGTTCTAGAATATTCATCTCTTTATCGGTCGTACCAAATCCTGCATTTTCACTGAAGAAGGAATAATCGATTTGACCCGATTTTGGAATTCCCGCAGTCGCCAGTTCGACTTTCAAGTTTTCAACATTCGCTTCTGGAACAAGGACGGTCACGCCATCTGTTGCGTTCACGACTTCCGAGGGTATCCCGTCTTCATTCAGCTTCTCCGTTACTTGTCCCGCTTCTTGTGGTGACAGTTTTGAATAGAGGGGGGTCATCGTCGGTTTCGATAGCCAGATGATAGCAACGATCAAAGCGGCTAGGACAACGAGGGTGATTCCAAGAATCGTTGCTTTTTTAGCAAGTGACCATTCTTTCCACGTCGTATTCAGTGCTCCGAATCGAGCTTTTATTCGTTCGTTCATTCAACATCTCCCACACTTTCCTTAACAGTCACAGTTGCATACGCATCATTTCTTGGTATGCCTCAATGCCTTTGTTACGGACTTCTAGGGCGAGTTGCATAGAAAGCGATGCTTCTTCTGTTTTAATCATGATGTTATGTAAATCCGTCGTCTTTCCCGTCGCTAAGTCAACGCGTGCCTGAGACGAAGCTTGTTGCGTCGCATTCAGACCGTTCATGGCCTCACTGAGAACCTCGCTGAAATCACTCGGTGTCGTTTTCGCGATCGATTGAGAGGGCATTACCATCTGCATGTTTTGAATAGGTTGAATCGCCATTTAGTCATCTCCTCTCCTTATTTACCAATTTCCATCGCTTTGACGAGCATCGCTTTCGTCGCATTCAAGGCAGTCACGTTTGCCTCATAAGAACGGGTCGCGCCCATCATGTCGACCATTTCCTTTAATAGATCAACGTTCGGCATTTTCACGTACCCCAGTTCGTCTGCATCGGGATGGGTTGGGTTATACTCCAACTTGAACGGTTCAGGATCCTTTTTCAACTCACTGACCGTGACACCGTTCGCTGTTTCCTTTAAAACGGCAAGTTTTCGAGCATACGGTTGCCATTGACCATTCACGAGTTCTCCTCGTGTCGTCTGTGCATTGGCGATGTTCGCAGAGACCGTATCCAGCCGTAATCGTTGTGCGGTTAGTCCAGAAGCGGAGGTATGGAATCCGTTAAACATACTCATGGATTACTTCCCTCCCCGAATGACCGATTGAATACCGGAAAACTTGCGATTCAATTGCTCTACCAATGCCTCGTACTCAATCTGATTGCGTGATAATTCAGACATCTCAAGATCGATGTCGACACCGTTTCCATCGTTACGCATCGTATTTGGTCGATCGACGATGCTGCCGGATGTATCAATCGTCGCATGCCGTTTGAGGCTTAGTTTCATCTCTGAGTCGAGTACGTCCCCGAATGTGACACGTTGCGCTTTATACCCCGGCGTATCGACATTCGCGATATTTTTAGCGATGACTTCTTGTGACATCACCGTCCGATTGACGGCTTGCGTCATCAGATTGTAATCCGACCCTAACCAGTTCATTTTTCTTCCTCCACTCTTTAAACCTGAATTTTCTATAAATCAAAAAAGTAAGTCGTTAGTAACATATCTGAAATAATTGAAACAAATAGGTCAATGTTTGAAAAGAAGTTTTTTGAAAAATAGGGTAATGAGATGTTAATATTCTGTTTTTTATTCCCTTTTCTTATAAAAATGATAAATAATACCTAGTCGCACAAAAAAGACCTAGTTCATAACTAGGTCTTCTCTCTTTTAGAATCTATTTCCTTTTTTAGTTCGATTTGATGCGTTCTAATTCATATAGGAAGTTATCGTTCAAGATTTTGATGTATGTTCCCTTCATACCGAGTGAACGTGACTCGATGACACCAGCGCTTTCGAGTTTACGAAGCGCATTGACGATAACGGAACGCGTGATTCCGACGCGGTCAGCAATCTTCGACGCAACAAGGAGTCCTTCATTTCCTTCAAGTTCTTCAAAGATATGCTCGATTGCTTCAAGCTCCGAATAAGAGAGCGAATTGATCGCCATTTGAACGACAGCTTTCTTCCGCGCTTTATCTTCTGCTTCGTGCGCTTTTTCTCGAAGAATCTCCATTCCAACGACCGTTGCTCCATACTCTGCAAGTACGAGGTCCTCTTCATTGAAGTCCTCGACCATCCGACCAAGCACAAGCGTACCAAGACGTTCTCCGCCACCGATGATCGGTACGATTGTCGTCTTTGACGTCTCGAACGTATCACGGTTGTCGACTGGGAATGCCGTATGTTCACTATCAATGGCAATATTCGCTGTCGTTTCCGTGACGTTGAAGAGTTTTTTCGTATAGTCTTCTGGGAATTGGCGTTCTTCCAAGAAACCACGGACCCGGTCGTTTTCGATTTGTTGTTTGATCGCAATACCCAGTAACTTCCCGCGCCGACTTACGATGAACGTATTTGATTCCATGACTTCACTGAGACGGTCCGCCATCACCTTAAAATCAACATGTGTGCTTGCTTCTTGTTGTAACATCGTATTCAGCATCCGCGTTTTCGCCAATAAATTCATTTTTTCTTCCTCCACTTTATAAGATGAACTGACTTAAGTCTCGATCATCTGCTACTTTTCCAACTCGATCCGTCACGTACTGTGGCGTGATCGTCACATCCGTTTCCGGCATGTCTGCTGCTTCAAAGGATAACTCCTCGAGGACGCGCTCCATGATCGTATACAAGCGCCGTGCTCCGATGTTATCCGTCTCATCATTCACTTGTGCCGCAATTCGAGCAATCTCACGAATCGCTTCATCCGTGAACGTGACATGCACGTGTTCGGCTCCTAATAATGCTTTATATTGTTTTAGTAATGCTTGATTCGGTTCTGTCAAGATTTTGACGAAATCATCTTCCGTCAGGCTATCGAGTTCGACACGAATCGGGAAACGACCTTGTAATTCAGGTATCAGGTCTGATGGTTTTGCCATATGGAAAGCGCCCGCTGCGATGAACAGGATATGATCCGTCTTAACTGGACCATACTTCGTCACGATCGTCGATCCTTCAACGATCGGTAAGATATCTCGCTGAACCCCTTCTCGTGAGACGCCTGCAGAATCGTGACCTTTTGTCGCGATTTTATCAATCTCATCGACGAAGATGATGCCCATCTGTTCCGCACGACGGACAGCTTCATCGTGAACTTCATTTAAATCGAGCAAGCGTTCCGCTTCCTCCGCTGTCAAAATCGGGCGTGCTTCCTTAACAGTCAGCTGGCGCTTCTTCGTTTTCTTCGGCATGACCTGTCCGAGCATATCTTGTAAGTTTGCTAGACCTTCCATCCCTTGTTGCCCTGAGAATAAATCGACTTGACGTTCTTCGATGTCGACTTCAATCATGCGATCTTCAAGTTGACCTGTCAGCAATTGTTGACGCAACAATGAACGATCCGCTGTCGCTTCTGAAGTATCCGGTTCTTGTTGCTTTTGATTCCCACCAAACAACATTTCAAACGGATTCGATCCACCGCCTAAACCAGCTGAAGCTTTTTTACCTGACAACGCATCGACGATTCGCTCATTCGCTACTGCTTCAGCACGATCTTTGAGTGCTTCTTTTTTCTCATCCTTAACCAGACGCAGTGAAGCCTCCACAAGGTCCCGCACCATCGATTCGACATCACGTCCGACATAGCCGACTTCCGTAAACTTCGTCGCTTCGATCTTGACGAATGGAGCACGGACGAGTTTCGCGAGACGTCGCGCAATTTCCGTCTTTCCGACACCCGTTGGTCCGATCATCAGGATATTCTTCGGCGTGACTTCATCTCGCATTGATGTATCCAGTAATTGGCGACGGTAACGATTTCGTAAAGCAATCGCTACTGCCCGTTTGGCATCGGCTTGTCCGATGACATGTTCATTCAATTTCTCGACGATTTGTCGTGGCGTCAATTCATGCATGGTCGTTGCCTCCGATCGTTTCTAGAATGATTTGATCGTTCGTAAAGACACAGAGTTCTCCGGCCGTCTCAAGCGCAGCACGGGCAATTTCTTCTGCCGAAAGCTGACTTGCATGTCGAGCTAACGCACGACCTGCTGCAAGCGCGTAATTACCACCTGATCCGATGGCAAGAATGCCGTCATCCGGTTCGATGACCTCACCGTTTCCGGATACAAGTAAGAGATGTGTTCCATCCATGACGAGTAAGAGTGCTTCTAGTTGGCGCAGCATCTTATCGCCTCGCCATTCTTTTGCTAGTTCTACTGCTGCCCTTTGCAGATTTCCATTGTACATTTCAAGCTTCGCTTCGAATTTTTCAAAAAGTGTAAATGCATCTGCAACACTTCCCGCAAATCCGGCAATGACTTTGCCACCATAGAGGCGCCGTACTTTTTTCGCACTTTTCTTCATGATGACTTGATTTCCGAAAGTCACCTGTCCGTCCCCGCTCATTGCGGATTGTCCGTTATGTTGAATCGCAAAAATCGTCGTTGCATGAAACATCAATGTTTCCTCCCTTAGGCACGAGGATGTGCTTGTTGATATACATGGCGTAATCGTTCTGTCGTGACATGCGTATACTGCCCGGTCGTCGATAGCGATGCATGACCGAGTAATTCTTGTACCGCTCGCAAATCAGCGCCTCTTTCGAGTAGATCCGTTGCGAAACTATGACGCAGCGCGTGGGGTGTTACGTGTTTCCCAACGAGTTGTTCCCCTTTTCTCATGATTTTCCGAATCGCATCCGTCGTCAATCGACGCCCTGAGTGAGACAAAAACAATGCTTGTTCGTGTCCTGCGATTGGACTACGTGATGGTAAGTATCGCTCTAATGCTTCCTTAGCAAACGTTCCGACTGGTGCAATCCGCTCCTTTCCACCTTTTCCATATACATGGACATAGGACAGGTCGGATGCGAGATCGCGTAAATCCAGCTGAACGACTTCGCTGACCCGCATACCGGTCGCATACAGCAGTTCCACTAATGCCACATTCCGATTACCAAGTGTTTCACTTGACCGGAACGCCTCGAGGAATCGTTCATATTCCGTTGGGACGAGAAACGTCGGAAGCCCTTGTTGTCGTTTTGGTGCTTTTAATCCATCGAATGGATTCGGTTCATCGGTGTCACGTGTCAAAAAACGACCAAATTGTTTGAGACAGGAAACTTTTTGCGCAATCGTCGCCCGCGCCAGTTGCTGATCGTAAAGAGCATACAAATAACGCCGTGCACTTGCCAATTCAATCGATCGTAACTGATGATCGCGGCAAAAAGCGGCGTATTGTCGAAGTGTTTGATCATAAGAGCGACCTGTATTCGGAGATAATTGACGTTCAATATGAACATACCGCATGAAATCTTCTAGCAGTCGCTCAAAAGCAGTGTCTATCCCCATGAATGCGCCCCCTTCTGACCATTTCATTCTCGAATCGCCCTTAGCATAGCACAGACCAAGTAGTCTGACAATAGACCAAAAACCGAAAAATTGACGAAATTATCGCGCTTTTGTGACAAATTAAGAAATGGGGAGAAAGAGCGCTGAATCACGCCTTTCTCCCCATCAAAAATCACATATCCGTGAAATCTTTGATTGCTTCAAGTGCTCGCTCTGCGTAGAGCGCATACTTCTCTGGTTTTTTCATCCGAACCGGGTGACCGACGAGTGCCGGTACCAATCCGAAGTTGGCATTCATTGGCTGGAAGTTCTTCCCTTCCGTCGTCGTGATATAGTGCGACATTGCACCCATCATCGTCTCTTGCGGGAACGTAATCGGTTCGGCCTCATTGACGAGACGTGCCGCATTGATTCCTGCTGTCAAACCGGACGCTGCAGACTCGACATACCCTTCGACACCTGTCATTTGACCGGCAAAGAACAAGTCATCACGTGTACGTGTCTGATACGTTGGTTTCAACAAGTTCGGTGAGTTGACGAACGTATTACGGTGCATAACACCATATCGGACGATTTCTGCATTCTCAAGACCAGGAATCAAGCGGATAATCCGTTTTTGTTCGCCCCATTTTAGATGGGTCTGGAAACCGACGAGATTGAAGAGCGTCCCGGCTGAGTTATCCTGACGTAGTTGGACGACAGCATATGGTCGTTTCCCTGTCTTTGGATCCTCGAGTCCGACCGGTTTCATCGGTCCGAATAATAACGTTTTCGGTCCGCGAGAAGCGAGAACTTCAAATGGCATGCATCCCTCGAAGTAGATCTCTTTTTCAAATTCCTTGAGTGGAACGACTTCCGCATTGATCAGCTCATCATAGAAAAGCTGGAATTCTTCTTCCGTCATTGGACAATTCAAGTAAGCTGCTTCACCCTTATCGTAACGTGATTTCAAGTACACCTTCTCACGATCGATTGTATCTCCGTCAAGAATCGGTGCCGCTGCATCGAAGAAATACAGATAATCTTCACCCGTGAATTGTTTAAGTGATTCCGATAATGCTGCACTCGTCAAAGGACCAGTTGCGACGATCGTCGGACCATCTGGAATCGCTTCGATTTCTTCATGATGGACGGTGACGTTCGGATGATTTTTCAACGTTTCCGTCACGTATCCTGCAAAATCGTGCCGGTCAACAGCAAGTGCCCCACCTGCCGGCACGCTTGCTAAGTCTGCTGCCTTCATGATCAAGGAATCGAGCTGACGCATCTCTTCCTTTAAAACACCGACTGCATTCGTCAACTGGTTTGCCCGAAGTGAATTCGAACAGACAAGTTCAGCGAATTGGTCTGTATGGTGCGCGGGAGTCTGTTTGACAGGCCGCATTTCATATAAGTCTACTTGTACGCCGCGTTTTGCAAGTTGCCATGCTGCTTCAGAACCTGCAAGACCCGCGCCGATTACCGTTACACGTTTCAACGGTCATTCCTCCTCTTGCTCCTGATCGATGCGTGTTTCATGATGTCCACAAGATGTACATTCTACTTTCACACCGTTCTTGATTTTCTTTTGTACCATCATACTGCTACAAACCGGACATGGTTCTTCGACCGGTTTATCCCATGAGACGAACTCACACTCCGGATAGTTCGAACATCCGTAGAACAAACGACCTTTTTTACTCCGTCGTTCGACGATATCGCCCGTTCCACATGTCGGACACTTCACACCAATCTCAACTTGGATCGGTTTTGTGTTACGACATTCCGGGAAGTTCGAGCACGCCATGAACTTACCGTAACGTCCCATCTTGATGACCATCGGATGACCACAGACTTCACAATCTTCTCCAGCCGGTTCATCTTTGATTTCAATCTTCTCAATCTCTGCTTCTGCCCGCGTTAGACGCTTCGCAAACGATTTGTAGATCGGATCGACGACTTCCGTCCACTGCATGTCGCCTTTTTCAATCGCATCGAGTAAGGCTTCCATGTCTGCCGTGAACTGGACGGTGATGAATTCTTGGAAGTAGTCGCTGATCATATCGATGACGAGTTCTCCGAGTTCCGTTGGTAGGAACTTCTTCTCTTCAAGTGTCACATATCCCCGTTTTTGAATCGTATCAAGCGTCGGCGCATACGTCGACGGACGACCGATTCCGAGCTCTTCCATCGCCCGGACAAGACGTGCCTCCGTATAGCGTGGCGGTGGTTGTGTGAAGTGTTGTTTCGGTTCGATTGCTGATTGCTTCAGCTCTTCCCCTTCATCAAGTGGAGGAAGTAGTCCTTCCTTGACGTCTGTGACCGCCTCGTCATCCGTATCTTCGATGTAGACCTTCATGAAGCCCGGGAATTTGACTGTTGATCCATTCGCACGGAACATGATGTCGTTTGAGACAAGGTCCACTTTGACTGTATCGAGAATGGCAGGTGCCATCTGACTGGCGACGAACCGCTCCCAAATCAGTTTATATAAGCGGAACTGATCACGTGATAGATATGATTTGACGAGTTGCGGTTCGCGCATCGTCGACGTCGGGCGGACAGCCTCGTGCGCATCCTGTGAATTCGCCGATTTCTTTTCTTTGCGTTTCTCACTGGCAATATATTCTTTTCCGTAAGCCTGTTCGATGAACCCATGCGCTTCAAGATTCGCTGTCTCAGACGTTCGAGTCGAATCGGTACGCATATACGTGATCAAACCGACCGTTCCTTCTTTTCCGATCTCGATTCCTTCGTACAGCTGTTGTGCGATCATCATCGTCTTCTTCGCCCGGAAGTTCAGCTTACGTGCCGCTTCCTGTTGCAGGGAACTTGTCGTAAACGGCAGTGCTGGATTTCGCTTCCGTTCTTTTTTCGTGACCGAATCGACCGTGAAGTCTTCTGAGAGTTGATTCAAGATTTGATCGACTTCTTCTTGCGAATGAAGTTCACGTTTTTTGCCATCAACTCCATAGAAGTTCGCTTCGAGCTTTTCACCGTTTGCATCAAGCTCTAATTTGATCGTCCAGTATTCTTCTGGCATGAACGCATTGATTTCCTGTTCCCGGTCGATGATCATCTTGACGGCAACGGATTGAACGCGCCCGGCAGACAATCCTTTTTTGATCTTTTTCCATAATAACGGACTCATGCTGTAACCAACAAGGCGGTCCAAGATACGACGGGCTTGCTGTGCATCGACAAGATCATAGTTGAGCTTGCGTGGTCGCTTGAACGAATCCTTGATGGCATCTTTCGTGATTTCATTGAAGACGACGCGGCATTCCGTTGATTCATCAACGCCTAATGCCTTGGCTAAATGCCAGGCGATCGCTTCCCCCTCACGGTCGGGGTCGGCTGCGAGATAGATTTTTTGTGCTTTTTTCGCAGCTGTCTTGAGTTCTTTTAAGACCGGACCTTTACCACGGATCGTGATATATTTCGGTTCATAGTCATGTTCGACGTCGACTCCCATTTGGCTTTTCGGCAAGTCAATGACGTGCCCCATCGACGCTTTCACGGTGTAGTTGGATCCGAGATAACGTTTAATGGTTTTTGCCTTAGCGGGTGACTCGACGATTACTAGATATTTTGCCATTGCAATCGCTCCCTATTAGAGGCGTACTCGTATTTTAATCTCACTTATCATAGTAGTCTCGATTCCCATTTGTCAACGTTCAGCCGAATACTTTTTGAAACTTCTTCTGGATCAAGGAGCGGAATCGCGCCTTCTGCGATCAATTGATTCGTTCCGGTAAAGAACGATTCAGTCGGACAACCCGGTAAACAATAGACATCTTTTCCTTGATCAAGCGCGTGACTTGCCGTATTCATCGTACCGCTTCGTTTTGCCGCTTCGACGATGATCAACGAGGAGGTCAATCCGGCAATGATCCGGTTCCGTTCTAGAAATTGAAATTTTCGAATGGGTGTACCGGGTGGATACTCAGAGAGAAGAAGACCGTGTGATTCGATACGGTCAAAAAGAGGGATGTGAGAAGTCGGATACAAACTGTCAAGTCCACCGGCAAGAACCGCAATCGTTTTTTGCTGATGTTTTAGGGAAAGACGATGGACGAGGGCATCGATGCCGTAGGCGCCTCCGGAGACGGTGACGAGATCTGGATGAAAGAAAGATTGAAGGAAACGCATTCGGGAAAGGTGTTGTGGTGAGGGGGTCCGACTGCCGATGATACTGACGCGCGGAAGAGTGAGGTGAGAGGGATCACCACGATAAAAAAGGGCATAGACAGGTTGAGGAATGGTGAGTAACATCGTCGGAAACAGCGGATCGCCTTTGACTAGAATCGCTTCCTCGATCTGCTCGAGATGTAGCGCTTGTTCATAACGATTTCGAAGACGTTTTGAGACGGGCAGTTCATGACTTGGAACGATTCCGAACTGCTCAATCAACCGGACGATCGTGTACGGTACTTGACACATGGCGAAGCGGACATACAGTTCTCGATTCATGATAGCAACGCTCCTTATTTATATAGAAGAAAGCCGTCCTGATTCGATCAGGACAGCTTCTTTTTTGATTTATTTAACGGTGCTGTTCGTCACACACTCGTCATAGATCCCTGCTTCTTTGATGACACGGATTAATGTCTCACCAATGACCGCTGGTGTTTCAGCCACTTCGATTCCGTTCGCACGGAGTGTCTTGATTTTTTCAGCAGCTGTTCCTTTACCGCCAGAGATGATCGCACCAGCGTGACCCATCCGTTTGCCGGCTGGAGCTGTTTGACCACCGATGAAGCCGATGACTGGTTTCGTCATGTTCGCTTTGACCCACTCAGCCGCTTCTTCTTCCGCTGTTCCGCCGATTTCACCAAGCATGATGACAGCTTTTGTTTCTGGATCTTCATTGAATGCTTTGAGCGTATCGATGAAGTCTGTTCCGTTGACCGGGTCTCCCCCGATACCGACAGCTGTCGATTGACCGATGCCTGCTGTCGTCAATTGATGGACAGCTTCATATGTCAATGTTCCAGAACGCGAAACGATTCCGACATGACCTGGTGTATGGATGTACCCTGGCATGATGCCAAGCTTCGCGACACCTGGAGTGATGACGCCTGGGCAGTTCGGTCCGATGAGACGAACTGGTTTGCCATCGAGGTAACGTTTTACTTTGACCATATCAAGGACTGGAATCCCTTCCGTGATACAGATGATCAACGCGATGTTCGCATCCGCTGCTTCCATGATCGCATCTGCTGCGAACGCTGGTGGAACATAGATGATCGATGCGTTTGCAGCTGTTTTTTCGACCGCTTGTGCGACCGTATCAAATACAGGAACACCACCGAGTACTTCCGTACCGCCTTTTCCTGGTGTGACACCGCCTACGAGGTTTGTTCCGTAGTCGATCATCTGTTCACCATGGAACATCCCTTGGTTACCAGTAATCCCTTGAATAATGACTTTCGTCGATTCGTTCACCCAAATACTCATCTTTAGCTCCCCCTTACTTCACGAGCGCAGCGATTTTTTCTGCGCCGTCTGCCATTGATGTAGCTGCTGTAATCGCTAGACCTGAATCTTTGAGAATTTGTTTCCCTGCGTCGACGTTCGTCCCTTCAAGACGAACGACGAGTGGCAATTCGAGACCGACTTCTTTTGTCGCCGCAACGATACCTTCTGCGATGACGTCACATTTCATGATACCGCCGAAGATGTTGACGAAGATCCCTTTGACGTTCTCATCCGATAAGATCAGTTTGAAGGCTTCTGTAACTTTCTCTTTTGTCGCACCACCACCGACATCGAGGAAGTTCGCAGGATCACCACTGAAGTGTTTGATGATGTCCATCGTTGCCATGGCAAGACCAGCACCATTGACGAGGCAACCGATGTTTCCATCGAGCGCGATGTAGTTCAAATCACTCTTTGATGCTTCTACTTCACGTGGATCTTCTTCTGTTTCGTCACGTAACGCCACGATGTCCGCATGACGATACAACGCGTTTGAATCAAAGTTCAACTTCGCATCGAGTGCGAGGACTTCGCCATCCTTCGTCGTGACGAGTGGGTTGATTTCTGCAATCGAACAATCCTTGTCGACGAAGAAATTATAGAGTTTCGTGACCATACCGACGAACTTATTGACGAGCTTCACAGGAACACCCATTGCGAACGCAAGTTTACGCGCTTGGAATCCTTGAAGACCAACTGCAGGATCGACGACTTCTTTAATGATTTTTTCCGGTGTCGCTTCCGCCACCTCTTCGATGTCCATACCACCTTCGCTTGATCCCATGATGACGACACGTCCTGTCACACGATCAAGTACGATTCCAAGATAGTATTCTTTGTCAATCGCACACCCTTCTTCGACGAGAAGACGTTGAACGACTTTTCCTTCTGGACCTGTTTGGTGCGTGACGAGCGTTTTGCCGAGTAACTCCGTCGCATATTCCTTCACTTCTTCTTGCGATTTCGCAAGCTTGACGCCACCTGCTTTACCGCGTCCCCCCGCGTGAATTTGAGCTTTGACGACTTTAATCGGGCCTGACAATTGTTCGGATGCATCGACCGCCTCTTCGACGGTGAAGGCTGCGATTCCGTTTGGTACGGGTACACCGTACGAACGAAGTAATTCTTTTGCCTGATACTCATGTACATTCATGAAAAAATCCCCCTTAACCCCTTTAGTTTCGGCTCTTTCATTGTAGTTAAAATTGGAAGCGCTGTCTATCGTTATCGACCGAAAGCTTTATTTTTTCAACATTTCATCTTGATCAAGACGATATAAAAAGGCAAATAACTCGGCGATGACACCGTATAATTCTTCTGGGATCTGTTCTGATACTTGAACAGCATCGAGTAACGTCATCAACGTTTCATCCTGCCGGATCGGAATATCATGTTTTAATGCCTCTTCTAAAATCCGTTCTGCGATGTGTTCCGATCCCTTAGCAACGACCTTTGGGGCATGCATCTGTTCTTCGTATGATAGAGCTATTGCTTTTTTCATATATGAAGATCCACCCTTCCGTTACGCGTTGAGATATCATGTGGTACGCGCTCTTTCGACTGTTCGACCCAATCGAATCGCATCAATGCATAGCCTTGTTCCTCAAGACGAGTCTGGATTTGCGGTGTGTAGGCTTGCATGAACGTTTTGACGTGAGCATTCGGATGAAAGACGGAAATCGAGACGTTCCGGTCTGCAATCAAGACATCCACAGCAACCTCGCCGAGCGTCGGTAACTGTAAATACAAGACGACGCGGGCATGATTCGGATCAAACGTCCGTTCGAACGGTGCTTCCATCATGAGGTCGACCTCTTCAAACGGACCGAAATGAGGTAACTGAAATAAATAAACTCCTTTACCGGCTTCGTTCGTTGCTTGAACGAGTTGTTGCGCTAAAATCTGATCACTCGTCTTTCGATCAAGCGTTCGACCTGTCTCGTCACCCTTTGCCAGTTGAACGAGTTCGGTAAGGGCGTGTTTTAACTGCTTCGCTTCTCCTTCCGTCACCGGTTGACCAATTTGCCTTAGCAACTCCCGCGTTTGCGCAGTCGGTACCGTCTGGCGTTGTAAAAAGGAGTCGAGTAACTGGGGGAGAGCCGACTTTTGCGGAACCGTCTCGGTCGAGATGATTTTTAGGACCGGTTGTCCCTCTGCTGACACGACTTGAAAACGATACATATTGCCTTCTTTTAGTTCAGCAGTCGTCCCTGCCGTCAAAACACGTTGACCGACTTGGAGTTCCATTAATCCGTCCGGTAGCAGCTTCAATACTTTGCCGACGATGTTTGCTCCTTCCCGTAACGGCAGATTCGCATGATCGATGATTTTAAAGGGTAATAAAGCACGATGTTCGATTTGCATGATCGGTTCCTCCTAGAGGCGTTCTTTGACAGGGCGGAATGTTTTTCGGTGAATCGGTGTCACGCCTAGCGTGTCGAGTGCCTGTAAATGCATCGGTGTTCCGTAGCCTGCGTGTGTTTCAAATCCGTATCCCGGATACTTGATCGCATATTCTTCCATCAACGCATCACGTGTCTCTTTCGCAACGACACTTGCTGCGGCGATCGAGACACTTCTCGCATCTCCTTTGATGAGAGACAGTTGTGGTGTATCCCCTTCGAGTGTCATCGCATCGACGAGTAAGGCATCTGGTTCGAGTTGACGGACTGCTGTTTGCATCGCCTGTTTTGACGCCTGATAGATATTGATTTCGTCAATTTCAGCCGGTTCGATGATACCAACCGCAATCTCCGCAACGTCTTGTAGATGCTTCAGTGCCGCTTGCCGTTGTGTTTGACTCATTTGTTTTGAATCCGTCAGTCCCGGATGATAGAAACCGTCTGGTAAGATGACCGCTGCTGCGACGACAGGTCCAGCTAACGGACCTCGTCCGACTTCGTCCACTCCGGCAATTCGCACGTACCCTTGCTGACGGTACTGTTCTTCAAAAGCGAGCCGTTCCTTGAAATCGGTTCGTTGTTGCTCCTCGAGGGCAAATCGTCGTTCCGTCTGACGCAACAGTGTCTGCACCCCTTTTCGCGCATCAGACGCGAGTTCCTGCTTCAATTCAATAAATTCTTCTAGTGTGATTTCGTGCAGACGTTCTTTTAATTCTGCTATCTTCATACATCCTGCTCCTTTGAAAAAAACTTGGACATCAAAGGATGTCCAAGTCCGTTATGCATGTGTTTCCCACTCTTCGACTGTTTCGAGCGTCACACGTCCCAGCTTTTCCGTCCGTAGCTCATGCAAAAGCATTTCGCTCGTCCGTTCGAAATCAACGTAGCCACCTGAGACGAAGCCGCGTTTTTTACCGATGGCTTCGAGTACATCGACCGCTTCGCCTGTTACTTCGTCGAGCCGGTAACGCTCGCGTAACTGCTCCGGATAACGCGTCTTCAGCTCACGCAGAGCAAATAGCGCGATGTCGTCGATGTTTAAGATATCATCCTTGATGGCACCGGTAGCGGCCAGACGATAGCCGACGACTTGATCGTCGAACTTCGGCCAGAGGATACCTGGTGTATCGAGTAATTCCATCTCACCTGTTTTCATCTTGATCCACTGCTGGCGTTTCGTCACACCCGGACGGTCACCCGTGATCGCGATGTTCCGACCAGCGAGTCGATTAATCAGCGTCGATTTCCCGACGTTCGGAATACCGATGATCAAGGCACGGATCGCACTCGGATTCCGCCCTTTCTCCCGCATCCGTGCATGTTTTTCTTTCATCAGGCGTAACGCGCCTTCATGGATTTGATTCAATCCCTTGTTATGTTTCGCGTCGACCGCAACGACGTCAACACCGTCTGCCCGTAATGCCTGCATCCACTGATCCGTCACTCGTTTATCCGCCATGTCCGCCTTGTTAAGGACGATCAATCGCGGCTTACCTACCGTGATCTGCTCGACCATCGGATTACGACTTGACATTGGAAGACGTGCATCGACGAGCTCGATGACGACATCAATCAGCTTTAATTTTTCTGTGACTTCCCGCCGTGCTTTGGCCATGTGACCGGGGAACCATTGAATCGTCATATCCTTCACCTCGTTCATCTATTCCTGGACTTCTTGCTCATCATACGATACATGAAAAACATCCACTCCCTAGTATACGCAACTCGGCGAAAAAAAAGAAGAGCACCTTCACAAAAGTGAGGAGGTCTCTTCTTCCTGAACGGCTTCGCTTAGTCAACGGAGCGTAAATCATTAAATGGATAGAAGACGAAGTTCGTCGTTCCGACGATTTGCTCCTCATCCACGAAGCCGATGTCACGGCTATCTTTTGAATTTTGTCGATTGTCCCCCATGACGAATACTTTCCCTTTCGGAACGGTCGTTTGTCCTGTCTGTTCTTCAAGCGTAAAGTCTTCCGTTAATGGAACACCGTTCATCTGAGCTTTGTATTCTTTTAAATACGGCTCATCCACCTTTTTATCATTTACATATAACGTATCGTCCTTATAGTACATCGTATCCCCCGGAACAGCGATGACCCGTTTGATATAGTCGCGTGTTTCCGTCGCATGGAAGACGACGATGTCTCCTCTTTCTGGTTCACTGAAATAGTACGGGACCTTATTGACGATCATCCGATCTGCATTGTGTAATGTCGGCATCATCGATTCCCCATCGACGATGACAGGCACGAACAAGAACGTCCGAATGATGAACGCAATGACAAGCGCTACGACGAGCGCTTTGACCCAACTGAATAACTCCTTCACGAATTCCACTCCCTTGATTAACGCAATGTCTTTCTATGGACTAGTATACGCATAAACGGCAAAAAAAAGAAGCTTGTCCGGAGACAAGCCACTTTTTCACATGATTAACGACGAATTTCTTTAATACGCGCCGCTTTACCACGAAGGTTACGGAGGTAGTAAAGTTTCGCACGACGGACTTTACCGTAGCGAACGACTTCGATTTGTGCAACACGTGGTGAGTGGAGCGGGAAAGCACGCTCAACGCCAACTCCGTAAGAAATTTTACGGACTGTGAATGTTTCACTGATGCCGCCACCGTGACGTTTGATGACTACGCCTTCGAAGAGCTGAATACGCTCACGCGTACCCTCGACGACTTTAACGTGTACACGGACTGTATCCCCCGGACGGAACGCAGGGACGTCTGACTTGATTTGTTCTTGTGTAAGTTCACGGAACAATTGTTGTGTGTTCATGAATGATTTCTCCTTTTTTCACCAATGTTCTTATCTTCATTTGCTTCAAGCATCCGACAGCGGAACATCGTTAATGGGTGGCTTTTGCCACATGTTTTAACTTATCATAGATTCAGTCGTTTGACAATCCTGAAATCGAGTCTAAATAGCGCCGATCTTCTTTCGTTAACGGTGCATCCTTGAGGAGATCAGGGCGTCGCTCATATGTCCGCTTCAGCGACTGTTCCCGTCGCCATTTTTCAATCCGGGCATGGTTGCCTGATAATAAGACATCGGGTACTCGGTATCCTCTATATTCTGCCGGACGTGTATAGTGCGGGTATTCGAGAAGTCCCGTCGAGAACGAATCATCTTCGTGACTCGCCGATGCACCGAGCACGTCTGGTAAGAGACGGACGACGGCGTCAATCATCGTCATCGCCGCGAGTTCTCCTCCCGTCAAGACGAAGTCTCCGAGCGAGACCTCATCCGTCACTAACTGATCATGGATCCGCTGGTCAAACCCCTCATAGTGACCACATAAGAAGACCAGTTCTTCTTCTGTTGCCCATTCTTCAGCCATTCGTTGCGAGAACCGTTTACCGGTCGGTGTCATGACGATGATCCGTCGTTTTCGTTCCGGCAGACTTGCCATCGCATCGAAGACGGGTTGCGGTGTCAGCAGCATACCTGCTCCCCCACCGTACGGATAATCATCGACCTTCCCGTGACGATTCGTCGAGAAGTCCCGAAAATTGATTGTCTCGAGCCTGACACGCTCCTCATCCTGTGCCCGCTTGACGATTGAATGATCAAGCGCAGAGAACATTTCCGGAAACAACGTCAACACACGGATGTTCATTCCTCGATCAATCCTGGCAGCGGTGTGATCTGAATCCGTTTCTGTTCGACGTCGACGGAAGCGACGACTTGCTCGATATAGGGAATCAAGACATCTTTTTTTCCGTCGCGTTTGATCGTCCAGACGTCATTTGCGCCCGTTTCGAGAATGTCCGATACGACACCGATTTTCGTTTCACCGTCATAGACCGTACAACCGATGATCTCATGATAGTAGAATTCATGTTCGTCCAAGTCCTGCAAATCTTCTGCGTGGACATAGAGTTTCAATCCTTTGTACTTCTCAACGTCATTGATATGATGCATTCCTTTGAACGTCACCATGATGAATTGTTTATGCTTCCGGTAGCCACTGATCGTCACCGGTGTATAGGTGCCTTCAGAGCCGAGAAAGACTTCTTTTCCGACCTTAAAGCGTTCTTCCGGGAAGTCCGTGCTTGCAAGCAGCTTCAGTTCCCCTTTTAGCCCATGCGTATTGGCGATTTTTGCAATTTCCAACCATTCCATTCGTTTCACTTCCTTTCCTGTATTAAAAAAGGAGGTAAGCTTTCGCTCACCTCCTAACGTCTTACTTCGCGAGTTTCGCGTTGTGGAATTTCTCCATGATACCAGCTTGTGAGAAGAGGTTACGAACTGTGTCCGAAGGTTTAGCACCTTCAGAGAGCCATTTAAGAGCTAGCTCTTCGTTGATTTTAACTTCTGCTTCTGGTTTAGCAACTGGATTGTAGTATCCGATTTGCTCGATGAAACGACCATCACGTGGTGCACGTGAGTCTGCTACTACCACACGGTAGAAAGGTGATTTTTTTGCGCCCATGCGCTTAAGACGAATTTTAACTGCCATTCGTAAGTCCCTCCAAATAATAAATAATTTTTTCGTTTAGTCAAATTGACAACTTCATTAGTATACAACGTTACAGCAAAAGAGAAAAGACTTTTAAAAGAATGGAAGGCCAAAGCCTTTCTTTTTCCCTTTGCCCATCTGTCCGGAAAATTGTTTCATCATTTTCCGCATGTCTTCGAACTGTTTAATGAGGCGGTTGACTTCTTGGATACTGCGTCCGCTACCGCGGGCAATCCGCTTCCGACGGCTCGCATTCAAGATTTCAGGTTCAGTCCGCTCTCGTTTTGTCATCGATTGGATGATCGCTTCGACATACACGAGTTGCTTCTCATCGATTTGGGCGTTTTTCAACCCCTTCATCTTCCCTTTACCTGCCCCAGGGATCATTCCCAACAGTTCGTCGAGTGGACCCATCTGTTTCACTTGCTGCAACTGCTCGATGAAATCATCGAATGTAAACGATGCATCGCGCATTTTGCTTTCTAACTCTTTGGCACGCGTAGCGTCCATTTGTGACTCTGCTTTTTCAATCAGTGTCAGCATGTCTCCCATGCCTAGAATCCGAGACGCCATCCGCTCGGGATAGAATGGTTCGATGGCATCGAGCTTCTCTCCAAGACCGACGAACTTAATCGGTGCTCCGGTGACTGCCTTGATGGAGAGTGCTGCACCACCTCGCGTATCTCCGTCGAGCTTCGTCAGAACGACTCCCGTTACGCCAAGCTTCTCGTTGAAGCTCTCTGCGACGTTGACGGCATCCTGACCCGTCATCGAATCGACGACAAGGAAGATTTCATGCGGTTTGGCGATCTCCTTGACATCGACGAGTTCCTGCATCAGTTCCTCATCGACGTGTAAGCGACCTGCCGTATCGATCAACACGATATCGTGATGATGCTCTTTTGCATAATCGAGTGCACCGGTAACGATTTCTTGCGGACTGACCTGATCTCCCATCGAGAAGACCGGTAACTCCAATTGTTTTCCGAGTGTCTCTAATTGTTTGATTGCTGCCGGACGATAAATATCCGCCGCAACAAGCAAAGGACTACGATTATGTTTTTTACGTAAATGATTGGCCAGTTTACCCGTTGTCGTTGTTTTACCTGCCCCTTGCAGACCTGTCATCATGATGACGGTCGGTGGACGGTTCGCAAGCGTCAACGGCGATACTTCCGCACCCATCAGATTCGTCAATTCATCATGGACGATCTTAACGACTTGTTGCCCTGGCGTCAAAGACGTCATGACATCCTGTCCGACAGCGCGTTCCTTTACATCATTTACGAATTGTTTGACGACCTTGAAGTTGACGTCGGCTTCGAGTAGCGCTAAGCGAACTTCGCGCATCATCTCTTTGACGTCTGCTTCAGAAATCTTACCTTTACCTCGCATTTTAGCGAGACTGGCTTGAAGCCGTTCCGATAATCCTTCGAATGCCATTAAGAATGCCTCCTACTCTAATTGCTCCAATGTCTCAATGATCACTAGGGCTTCACCCGGAAGGTCGCATTGCTTCAGCTGATCGAGTAACTGCTTTCGCCGTTCGTGTTTCTTAAACAGCGATAGTCGTTCTTCATACTGCTCGAGCATGGCTTCCGTGCGTTTTATGTTGTCGTAGACTGCTTGTCGGCTGACTTCAAACTCATCGGCGATCTCACCTAAGGAAAAGTCATCTAAGTAATAGAGTGACATGTAATTCCGTTGTTTTGGTGTCAAAAGCTCCTGATAAAAGTCAATCAGATAGTTCATCCGGTTCGTTTTATCAAGTGTCATCCGAGCACCTCCGCAATGTTAAGTGAAATTCCTTTACAGATAGTATAGTACAGCCCTCACAGTGTGTTGTCAAGTTTTTTTCTTTACATGAAACGTCGCTTATTCTGCGCTTTCTTCCGTATCGACGCTTTCCTTTTCTTCAAAGACATCGCCGAACAGTCCATATACGAATTGTTCTGCGTCAAACGGTTGTAAATCATCGATTTTTTCACCGAGGCCAACGAACTTGACCGGTAGATTCAGCTCATTCTTGATCGCAAGAACAATCCCGCCTTTTGCCGTTCCGTCAAGCTTCGTCAAGACGATCCCGCTGACGTTCGTTGCTTGTTTAAAGGCTTTTGCTTGTACCATCGCGTTTTGTCCTGTCGTTGCGTCAAGTGCCAGCAATACTTCGTGAGGCGCTCCTGGAATTTCACGTTCGATGACGCGTTTGACCTTTTCGAGCTCGTTCATCAGGTTGACCTTGTTTTGAAGGCGTCCAGCCGTATCACAAATCAGAACGTCTACCTTACGTGCTTTTGCTGCTTGGACGGCATCATAGACGACAGCAGCCGGGTCCGATCCTTCCCCTTGGCGAATGACTGGTACGCCGGAGCGTTCGCCCCAGACTTGCAGTTGATCGATCGCACCAGCCCGGAACGTATCCCCTGCTGCTAACATGACGCTCTTGCCTTCTTGTTTTAATCGGTTCGCAAGTTTCCCGATCGTCGTCGTCTTCCCGACCCCGTTGACACCAACGAACAGGATGACGTTCAGTTCATGATCGAGATCAAGGGCTGTCTCTTCCTCTTCGACTAACATGTTCGCGACGACTTCAACGAGAACGTCGCGGACTTGTTTTGGATCTTTGACGTTACGGCGTTTGACTTCTGTTTTTAATTCCTCGACCAAATCCATCGTCGTCGTCACACCGACGTCGGCTTGAATCAAGACTTCCTCTAATTCTTCGAAGAAATCCTCATCGACTTCTCGGAAACGGTAAACGAGATCATTAACGGCACTTGCCAGCCCATCGCGTGTCTTCGTCAGTCCTTGCGTGAATTTCGTCGTGACTTCTTGCGTCGAAGTCGTTAAGCGGTCTTTCAGTTTTTTAAAGAAACTCATCGTTTAATCTCCTTTGGTTCTTCACTTAATGTACGTCGTGCCTCTTCTAGTTTAACGGATAACACTTCCGATATCCCGTTTTGCTGCATCGTGACGCCATAAAGGACATCTGCCGCCTCCATCGTTCCTTTCCGATGGGTGATGATGACGAACTGTGTATCGCGCGCCAATTGATGAACGAACTCGCCGAATCGCGCGACGTTCGCTTCGTCAAGCGCCGCTTCGACCTCATCGAGGACACAAAACGGTACCGGACGTGTCTTTAGAATCGCAAATAATAAGGCAATTGCCGTCAAGGCACGTTCTCCACCGGATAAGAGCGACAAATTCTGCAACTTCTTCCCTGATGGCTTAGCAACGATATCAATCCCACTCGTCAACAGGTCACTCGGATCAACGAGGACTAGATCGGCTTCTCCGCCACCGAACAACTCGCGGAATGTTTCCCGGAAGTGCTCACGGACAGCATCATACGTTTGACGGAACAACCGAATGACTTCCCGGTCCATCTCTTCGATGACGCCATAGAGATCCGTTTTAGCAGCGACAAGATCATCCCGTTGCGCCGATAGGAACGTAAACCGTTCATCGACTTCCGCGAATTCCTCAATCGCACCGATGTTGACGATGCCGATCTCTTCGAGTTGGCGTTTAAGCAGATGAATTTCTTCTTTCGCTTCTTCATATGATAGATCGAGCGGTGCAATCAACTCGAGCAGTAACCCCATCTCATCGAGCATTTCTTGTCTTGTTTCAAGGCGTGTACTCGTTTTCCCTTGCGCAAGACGCAGTTGCTCAAGCATCTGTTTCGTCGTTTGTTGATCGTCCTTCGTTTTCGCTTCGCGAATCCGGATCAAGCGCAAGGATTCTGCTTGTACTTGAATCCGTTGTCCGATTGCGACGAGATCAGCTTCGACTTGTTGATGTTTTTGCTCCTGTTCCCGCTGTTCCGCGTGCAGAGCATCAATTTTCGCTTCGTCGAATCCTTCAAGGACATGACGCAAGTCACGTCGTTTATGTCCTCGTTCGAGTTTCGCGTGACTGATCTGTTCCGTCAGTCGTTCGATCTCTTGCGAAAGCTGCGCTTGTTTCATTTGAATCGTCCGCTCTTCGAGAACCGCCTCAGCCTGTTCCTTCTTCAGTTCGTCCATCGTGACGGCACCACGGGCTTGGGCATCTTTCAGACGATCGAGGGCTTGTCTAAGCTCTGTTTGACGCGCCGTCCATTTCGCAATCTCGACTTCGGACGTCTCGATGATTCGGCGTGCTTCCTGCTCTTGTTCAAGCACACGTGCCATTTGCCGATCTTCAACCGATAGTTCAGACGTCATGACAGCGAGATGACGGTTGGCATCCGCTAACGCATCGCGTGATTGTTCGAGTTGCCCTTGTAATGCTTGAATCGTTTCTGTCCGCGTTCGTGCAGTAGCATCAAGCGTCTGAATCGCCTCTCGAAGCTCTTCTAAGCGGCGCATCTGCTCCCGAATGACCGCTTGCCCACGCGTCAATCCCTCTTTTAACTCTTCGAGCTCACGCGATTGACTGAACAATGGTGTACCTTTTTTCCGGCTTCCGCCGGTCATCGTTCCACCGACGTTGACGACATCTCCTTCAAGCGTGACGAGACGATAGCGATGACCCGTCGCACGGGCGATTTGGTTCGCCTGTTCAAGTGACTCGACGACGAGTGTCGTACCGAGCAAGTTCATCTTTAATTTCGTCAACGTCTCGTCTGTCGTCACGAGGTCGCTCGCAATACCGACGAAGCCGGACATCGCTCCGACCTGTTCTCGCACCGAACGATTAACTTCACGTGCTTGAAGGGAGGACAGTGGCATGAACGTTGCGCGACCAGCATTTAATCGTCTGAGTTCTTGAATCAAACGGCGACCGGTCGCATCGGTATCGACGACGATGTTTTGCATCGCTCCACCAAGCGCTGTCTCGATTGCTGCTTCAAAGCGCGCCGGTACCGAAATCAACTCTGCGACCGCACCGTGGATTCCCGGATGGTGGTCCCGTTGTTTCAAGATCGTCTTAACGGCACCGAAATAGCCGCTATAATCCGCTTTGACGGATTCAAGGAATTCAATCCGGTCTTCCGTCTTATGCCGACGGCGCTCTAAATCAGAAACGGATTGTTCGACTTGACGTAAAGTATGCTGTTGCTCGTTTCGTGCAGCAAGCGCTTGTGCTTCTTCTTCTGTTGCTTGATCCAGCTTCGTCCGAATCGCAGCAACGTCCGCTTCGAGACGGGCGACGTCTTCTTCTAGCTGGCGACGGGTTGACTGCTTCGAACCACTATCTGCCGTAAAGGAGCGTTGCTGTTCTTCCGCCTGTGCGAGATCTTGCTTCGCTCGATTGAAAGCATTATTCGTCGCAGCCAACCGGCTTGCCACTTCAAAGGCTTCTGAACGTAACACTTCGGCTTCTTTATCAAAGTCACGATCTGTTTGTGTCAGCGCTTGATCAGCACGTTCTCGCTCAGCTGTGATGCGTGTCGCTTCCTGATCGACCTCTGCTTGGCGTGCTTGCAGTGCAGTTAATTCTGATTCTAGTTCTTTGACACGCTCTTCCATGACAGCGACTTCCTGCTCAAGTCGCTCCTTCGTCTCGGTACCATGTTTTTCACGCTCTTTTGCTAAGTTAAGCGCTCCCTGAATCTCGACGAGTCGTGTTGAGACATGACGGAGTTGTTCTTGTAAAACATTCTCTTGCTGCCGCTCTGCTTCGAGCGTCGATTCCTGCGTCTCCCGAGAGACGACGGTCTCTTCGTAGATCGTCTTTTGAGACGCAAGTCGTTCTTCGCATTGTGCAATATCATGCGCCAATGTTTCGAGTTCCGCCTGGTATGTCGTGATTTCCTGTGCGAGAATACCGCGTTCTAATTCGTCATGCCGTTCGCGAGCGACGAGATACTCTTTTGCGAGTGCCGCTTGTTCGCGTAACGGCTCGATTCGACCACCGAGTTCAAATAGAATATCATCGACACGCGATAGATTCGTTTCCGTATCGCTGAGTTTTCGTTCTGCTTGTTTTTTCCGGTGACGGTATTTCAAGACACCGGCTGCTTCCTCGATGACGGCACGACGTTCTTCCGGTTTCCCTGAGATGACTTGTTCAACTCGCCCTTGTCCGATGATCGCAAAGGCGTCACGAGATAGACCAGTGTCCATGAATAGATCGAGAACGTCCTTCAGGCGACATGGTTTTTTATTTAAAAAATAATCGCTATCTCCATTGCGGCTGACACGCCGCGTGACGCTGATTTCTTGATACGGTAACGCGACCGTTCCCGACTCATTGTCTAAGACGAGCGTCACCTCAGCAAATTGTTTCCGGTGTTCAGACAGACTGCCGGCAAAGATGACGTCTTCCATCTTCGCCCCGCGCAGAGACTTCGCAGATTGTTCTCCGAGTACCCAGCGAACAGCATCCGATATATTTGATTTTCCACTTCCGTTCGGTCCGACGACTGCCGTGACTCCCGGAAGGAATTCTAATTCTGTTCGACTTGCAAAAGATTTGAAGCCATTGATTTCGATTCGTTTTAAGTACATCCTGATCACCCGTATGTTTAAATTTCTTTTGAATTTCTTTCAGTTTACCATAGCCGAAACGCCAGCAACATGATAGGTTTTAAGGTAGTATCACGCGAAACAAGAAGAAGAGGAGCGAACCATACCATGACGATTGAACAAATGATCGAAGCCATCCTAGATAAATTGAACATCATCAACAAAGGCGTCATTAAGGCTGAGCAGTTCGACGGCTCAAAAAATAAGGATTTAAAAGAAATCTACGATTTTGTCATGATGCGCGACTCCCTGTCACTTGCAGAAGTCGACGCGATTGTCGACGAACTGAAATCCCTTAAGACGGTTTAATTGAGCAAGTACCCTACGATAAAAGCCGATCATCTCTCACGCGTTCGAGAGATGGTCGGCCTTTTGTTGCTTAAAACTGTTTCTTTAATTCAAGTAAGGCTTGTTTTGCCGCCTGCTGCTCTGCTTCCTTTTTCGAACGCCCCGTTCCGATTCCTTCGAGCTCATCCGCGACTTGTACGCGCGAGATGAACTCTCGGCTATGTGCCGGACCGCGCTCTTCGATGATTTCATACTCGATGACACCTAAACCGACACGTTGAATCGCTTCTTGTAATTGACTCTTAAAATCCGTCTGCTCTTCGAAGAAGCCTGTCGCCACTTTCGGAAAAACCGCTTCGGCGAGGAATCGTTCGGCTGCTTCGATGCCTTGGTCAAGATACAAGGCGCCAATAAAGGATTCGAAGACATCCGCAAGCAAGGCTGGACGATTCCGACCACCGGTCAGTTCTTCCCCCTTACCTAACAGAATCATATCGGAAAACTGATAGTGATTCGCAAATTGGACGAGTGACGGTTCACAGACGATTGCCGCTCGCAATTTCGTTAATTCCCCCTCGGAACGTTCCGGGTAGTGTTCGAATAGATAGCGTGACACCGTCAACTCTAAGACCGCATCCCCTAAAAATTCTAGGCGTTCGTTATCTCCTTCGGACTCGCGTTGTTCATTGACGAACGAAGAGTGCGTGAAGGCTTGTTTTAATAGCTCGACATTAGAAAACGTGATATTCAGGCGCTCTTGTAACGCTTCGAATTTCTGCTCGATTTGAGCGAGCGTCCGCGCATCCTTGCGTCGTTTTACATAGGGTCCTTTTCGGACACGACGTCCTTTTTGATTCGTCATAGTTCCTCCTAAACAGCTAAAGCCCACCGCAAATTGCGGTGGGTCAGCTTCAATGATCAGACTTGTGTTTCGATGTAGTTGACGACATCGCCGACAGTCTTCAAGTTTTCTGCTTGCTCATCTTCGATCGTGATTTCGAACTTGTCTTCTAAGTCCATGACGAGTTCCATGACTTCGAGAGAGTCAGCACCGAGGTCGTCTTTGAACGATTTATCAAGTGTGATTTCACTTTGTTCTTTTCCTAATTTTTCTGCGATTGCTTCTTGTACGTCTACTAAGATTTGTTCTTTTGTCATTTTAAAATCCCTCCATGAGTTGAGTATATAAGATGATTGCCGATTTGGCAAAGTACTACCGTTAGTTGTGTTACATCGTCATGCCGCCATCGACGGCAAGAGTTTGTCCTGTGATGTAACGCGCTTCATCTGAAGCGATGAAACTGACGAGTGATGCGATATCGTCTGTTTGACCGAAGCGTTTCAACGGAATTTGCCCAAGTGACAGGTTCCGCTGTTCTTCCGTCAATTCATCCGTCATGTCCGTCTCGATGAAGCCTGGACAAATCGCATTGACTGTGACGCCTTTACTTGCGAGTTCACGTGCGACGGACTTCGTCAGCCCGATCAGACCCGCTTTCGCTGCGACATAGTTCGCTTGCCCCGGATTTCCGGAAATACCGACGACCGACGCGATATTGATGATACGACCGCTTGTTTTTAACAACGGACGCGTCGCGGCTTGTGTGACAAGAAACGCTCCTTTGAGGTTCGTATCGATGACAGCATCAAAATCCGCTTCCTTCATGCGCATCAATAAGCCATCACGTGTGATGCCGGCATTGTTGACGACACAATCCAGTTGACCAAACGTGTCGATCGTCTGTTTGATCATTTGCTTGACGGCATCTGCTTCAGCGACATTCGCTTGAATCGCGAGTGCCTCACCGCCTGCTTCCTTGATTTCACGGACGACCGCTTCCGCCTTGTCCGTACTTCCTGCATAGTTGACGACGACACGGAAACCGTCTGTTGCCAATCGCTTTGCGATGGCAGCTCCGATGCCGCGCGATGCGCCAGTGACGAGTGCTACTTTACTCAACGAATTCCCTCCGCTTCCAGTTGCTCAAGTGTCGTGATGCTGATGATTTTCGCATCTTTTTTGATTCGTTTCACGAGACCGCTAAGCGGAGACGATGGGCCAAACTCGATGAATGTATCCGCACCTTCTTCGATCAGACGCTCGACACATGATTCGAACCGGACCGGTGAATAGAGCTGTTGAACGAGCAAACGAATCAATTCGTCTGGTTGATCGTGGAACGCACTGTCGACGTTCGAGATGAATTTCGTCTTCGCCGCCTCAAACGGTGACGAGACGAGAATGTCTTCGAAGCGTGGTGCGAAAGGTGTCATGAGCGACGAATGGAACGCACCTGAAACATCAAGTGGTAAAACACGTTTTGCTCCGAGCTCTTTTAACTTCGCTGTTGCAGATTCAACTGCTGCGATTTGTCCTGAGATAACGAATTGTCCAGGACAGTTGTAGTTGGCGATTTGAACGATTTCTCCCGTTGCCGCAATCGATTCGACCGCGTGATGGGCTGCCTCGACATCATTCATGCCGATGACCGCCGCCATCGTTCCACCCGTGACTTGGTTCATGAGTTTTCCGCGTTCGCGGACGAGATAGACGGCTTCAGACGGTGTAATGACAGAAGCTGCGACGAGCGCGCTATACTCTCCAACACTGTGTCCGAGTACGAAATCAGGTGTATGTCCTTGTGCTGCGTACTGCTGTGCGAGTAGCGCACTATGTGCGACGATGGCTGGTTGAGCGATATCCGTCGCTTTTAATTCGTCCTTCGTTCCTGTCGTCATCAGCGTCGTCAGATCCAGACCAATTCGCGTTCCGAGGTCAGCGAGTGCTTGGCGTGTCTCGTCTTGCGTGATGAGCGTCTGTCCCATTCCAGGCGTCTGCGACCCTTGTCCTGGAAACATCCAAACTGTTTTCCCCATCTCGTCTCACTCCTTCTTAACGTGCTTCAGTTGCTTTCGCCTGAACGATTTTCGCCACGACTTCTTGTTCGACCATCTTTTCCGCCTGAACGAGTGCCCGGCTGAACGCGTAGGCATTACTTGAACCATGCGCCTTGATGACCGGAGCCGCAATCCCGAATAGTCCGGCACCACCATATTCTTCATAAGCGAGCAACTGCTTCATTTTTTTCAACTTCGGTTTCAGTACGAGAGCGGCGAGCTTTGATGTCCACGAGCTCATGAATTGTTCTTTCATGACACCCATGATCATACTGGCTGCCCCTTCTGTACTTTTAAGTAACGTGTTACCAGCAAAACCTTCCGTGACGATGACATCGACGTCACCGCTCATCGCTTCTCTCGCCTCGACGTTCCCAACGAAATGAATCGGGGCTGTCTCAAGTAGCGGATACGTTTCCTTCGTCAGCGCATTCCCTTTACCGGCTTCTGATCCGATATTCAGGAGTCCGACTTTCGGACGCGTGATGCCGCGAACTTGTTCTGCGTAGACAGAACCCATGATGGCATAATCGAGCAAGTGCTCGGCCTTCGCATCCGGGTTGGCGCCAACATCTAAGATGACGACACCTTTCCCATTACGTGTCGGGAAAGTCGGGGCCAGTGCAGGACGGTCAACTCCTTCGATTCGACCGATGACGAACAATCCGGCAGTCATGAGCGCTCCCGTGTTGCCTGCTGAAATCAAGGCATTAGCCTCTCCCGATTTCACCAGGTTTGCAGCCACAACGAGTGAGCTATCTTTCTTGCGGCGAATCGCACGTACCGGTTCATCCTCTCCGGTGATGACGGATGCCGCGTGGACAATCGTCACGCGCGGATCCTCGATTGTGTATGAGCGTAACTTCAACTCATCTCCGACTAATCGGATATCGATGTTTTCGTTTGGACGTTCTGCCAAGTAGGCAACGACCCCTTCTACGATGGCACGGGGTGCGTGGTCGCCCCCCATGGCGTCAACTGCTAAAATCATTCTGATTCCTCCTTACTACTTCGATACACCGTAAATTCCCCGATGAAGACACATTCTTCACCGACATAACTCTCTACCGTGATGTCAGAACGGCCATCCTGGCGATGGGAACTGACGAATGCCTTCGCAACGACGCGTTCGCCGACGTGGACGGAGCGCGTGAACTGGACGTTCGCACGTGTCGTCAACGCAAGTTCATCGTCGATGAGCGCAATCGCAAGCGAGTTCGCCTGTGCGAACAAAATATGTCCGCGGGCGATCGCATTCCGACTAAACGCATGTTCCGGCAAAATCTCAAGGATCGAGATGGCAGATGTATCGAGTTTCAGGTCAATCATATCACCAATGACTTCATTTTCAGTCAACGTACGCACATCATCCAGCCGTTCGGTCGCGACGTGTTTAATCCGCTCCCGTAATTCCGGAATCTTTAATTCCATCCGGTCGAGACGAATCGTTTGGATACTGACACGGAATCGTGTCGCCAGCGCTTCATCCGTAATGAACGGATTTTGCTCGATCGTCTGTAATAGCTCTTGTTGTCTCTCTTTTTTAGGTACCCGCATGTATGTTCCTCCCACAAGAAGGATGACCACTATTATTACCTGGTACTAACAGTAGTATATATCCCTTGTTGTTCACTTTCAAGTATTATTCAATTCTTTCTCCTTCAAGTAGCCCCTGGCGTTCGATATAGTCACGCAAAACACTGTATTCCGGTGCCTGCCAAAAGGCGTCCGATCGCAGTAAGCGGACTGCATCTTGTCGCGCCGTTTCCATGACTTGAATGTCGAGTGCCGGATCGGTCAAGACGAAGCGCGGTAATCCACTTTGTTCAGTACCGAAGAAATTACCAGCACCGCGCAGCTTTAAATCCTTTTCCGCTAGCTTGAAACCATCGTTCGTCTCCGTCATCGTCTTGATCCGTTCTTTTCCCGTATCGGAAGAGGGATCGGCAATCAGAATACAATAGGACTGGGCGTCTCCACGTCCGACACGCCCTCTCAACTGGTGCAGTTGGGCGAGTCCGAAACGTTCCGCATCATGAATGACAATGATTGATGCATTCGGCACGTTCACGCCGACCTCAACGACCGTCGTCGAAACAAGGATCTGAACGGCGTTTTCCTTGAATGCCTGCATGACATCATCTTTTTCAGAAGACGTCAGGCGCCCATGCATCAAACCGACTTGATACGGTTTGAACCGTTCGGTCAGGATCGCATGTAATTCAATCGCATTTTGAACCTCAAGTGATTCGGATTCCTCGATCAATGGCGTGATGACGTAGGCTTGTCGTCCTTGCGACAATTCTTTCTCGACGAATCCGAAGACGCGCTCCATCTGTTGCGGTTTCGCCCAGTAGGTCTCGATTTCCTTTCGTCCCGCCGGCATCTCATCGATGATCGAAACATCCATATCTCCAAAGACCGATATCGCAAGCGTACGCGGAATCGGTGTTGCTGTCATATATAATACATCTGCCTGTTCCGCTTTCGCGCGCAATCGTTTCCGTTGTTCGACACCGAACCGATGTTGTTCATCGGTGATGACGAGATGTAATGCCTTGAACTGGACCGTATCCTGAATCAGTGCATGTGTCCCGACTAAAACGTCGATTTCTCCCGTTACGAGCGCTTCTAGTAAATGCACCCGTGCTTTTCCTTTGACGGAACTCGTCAGTAGACCGACGCGAATCCCGAGCGGTTCAAGCAACGGGGCGAGCGACGCCGCATGCTGTTCCGCTAAAATTTCGGTCGGTACCATCAAGGCGCCTTGTTTTCCGGCACGAACCGTCGCAAATAGTGCAATCGCTGCGATGACCGTCTTTCCGCTTCCGACGTCGCCTTGCAACAACCGGTTCATCCGTTCGCCGCGTCCAATGTCGTCTAGGATTTCTTTTGTCACGCGTTGTTGCGCTCCTGTCAGTGGAAACGGTAGACTCTGGATGAACTTCGCGATATCCGCTTCATGCAGCGGTAAGGCAATCCCTTGACCTTTTCGTCGTCCAAGACGTAACGCCTGTAACTTCAGCTGAAAATAAAGGCATTCCTCATACACATAACTGCGGCGAGCTGCCGTTAACTCTTGTCGATTCGTCGGGAAATGGAGTGCCTTTAGCATCGTCATCCGGTCTTGCAACCGGTATGTCTTGCGAATACTGTCAGGAATCCGCTCGCCTAACGTCTCCGTCTCTTTAAATGCTAAGTCAACGACACGACGGAACGTCTTCATCCGCATATCGCCACGTAATGAATACACCGGTGTCAATTCACCCTCAATCGCTCCAAACTGCAATTCTGTCGCAGAAATTGTCATCCGGTGTAAATCCCATTTACCACTGACCGTCACTTCTGCTCCGAGTTGCAGTTGGTCTTTGTAAAAGGCTCGGTTGAACATCGTTACGGTCACACTATAGCGTTCTTCGACAAGCAAGCGGAACGTCAAGCGGTTCTTTCCTTTTCCATAATAGCGCACAAGTGGTTCAGACTGGACTTGTCCCGTGAATTTGACTTTATCCTCGTGAATCGCTTCCGTTAGACTTCCCGTCACGAAGTCGTCATAACGAAACGGGACGTGCTCGAGCACGTCCGCAACGGTGAGAATATTCATCTCTTCTAGTTTTTTCGCTAAATCCCGTCCGACTCCTTTTAATGTCTTGACGTCACGTGATGGATTCATTCGATAACTCTCCGAAGATTTTCGCTTCGAGCCAGCGACCAGTCGGCGTATTCGCGAGTCCACCTTTTGCGGTTTCACGAAGCGCAGACGGCATCATCTGACCAATCTCATGCATGGCTGAGATGACTTCATCACACGGAATCCGTGACGTGATTCCAGCGAGTGCCATGTCGGCAGCGACGACGGCATTCGCTCCACCCATCGCATTTCGTTTGACGCACGGTACTTCGACGAGTCCAGCGACCGGATCACAGACGAGCCCGAGCATGTTCTTCAGTGCAATCGCAAAGGCATGTGCTGACTGATCCGGCGTTCCGCCCGCCATCTCAACGATGGCAGCAGCTGCCATCGCTGTCGCTGAACCGACTTCTGCCTGACAGCCACCAGCTGCTCCGGAGATCGACGCATTGTTTGCAACGACGAAGCCGAACGCACCGGATGTGAACAAGAAGCGTAACATCTGCTCACGCGTCGGGTTTAAGCGATCTTTGACCGCAAATAGCGTTCCGGGTACGACGCCGGCACTGCCTGCCGTTGGTGTCGCGCAAATTTTCCCCATCGCGGCATTGACTTCATTCGTTCCGATCGCTTTACTGACGGCATCAAGTAGTAGATCTCCTGACAATCCTTTACCTGAAGCACGGTACCGTTGAAGCAAGACAGCGTCCCCACCGGTTAGTCCTGTCACCGACTGGACACCGTCTCCATCGAGTGAACGAGCAACCGCCTCTTCCATCACTTGTAGGTTTCGTTCCATCATCGCATAGACTTCATCCCGCTCTAAGTGACGAACCGTCATCTCTTGCTCGATCATGACTTCCGAAATCGGAATGTTTCGTTCCGTCGCGATGGCGACGAGTTCTTTTACGGATTTAAACATATCTTCACTCTCCCATCATGACGGCACGCTCGACTTGAGGTAACCGATCGATTTCTTCCAACACTTCTGCTGTAATCCGGTCATCAATTTCAATCGCCATAAGAGCTTGTTTTCCTTTTTCGTGCCGCGAGACTTCCATGTGACCGATGTTGATTTCGTAATCAGCCAGTATGCTCGTCACGGCTGCAATCGCACCAAAGCGGTCATGGTGCAAGACGACGAGTGCCGGTCCCCCACCGGACAAACGAAGCGGTACACCGTTTAATTCCGTGATTTCAATCGTTCCCCCACCAATTGAAATCCCAACCAATTCAAACTCTTCTACGCCATTCGTCAAGTGGACACGAGCCGTATTCGGATGATCCGTCAACGCCTCACTCGTCTCGAAATGGATCTCAATCCCTTTTGATTTTGCGATGTCAATCGATTGCGGAATCCGATCGTCAAACGTGTCATACCCGAGAACCCCGCCGATGATGGCGACGTCCGTTCCGTGTCCGCGATACGTATCAGCAAATGAACCGTAAAACGTGATATGGATGACCGTTGGTGTTTCCCCGAATAATTTACCCGCCATCAATCCAATCCGTGCAGCCCCTGCTGTATGCGAGCTCGATGGACCAACCATGACTGGTCCGATGATGTCAAAGACGCTACGATATTTCATTTCTTTTCCCCTCTCTATGAAACAAACGAAATCCCACCTCTATTATCGCAGATGGTGGGATTCGTGAAAAGGCTAGTCGCCCTTTTTCAGTATGATGGTTTTATTCGACACTTAAAATGTACGAATAAAGCGGTTGTTTGCCGTCGTGGACTTCCACTTCAGCATCCGGATTAACCGATTCGATGTACGCGACGAGGTCGTCGACTTCTTCTGTTGAGACGCCTTCACCGTAAAGCACCGTGATGATCTCGTCGTCTTCCGTAACGAGTGTATCGACGAGTTTCTTGACAGCACCAAGACTTGAAGCGTCCGTAGCGACGATTTGTTTTTCAGCAATCGCCATATGATCGTCTTTCTTGATTTCTACACCATCGATGTTCGTATCACGTACGGCATATGTGACTTGACCCGATTTAACGGCTGCAATTGCATCTGCCATATGCGCTTCGTTTTCTTCGACAGTCGCTTCTGGGTTATAGACGATTGTTGCCGCCAATCCTTGTGGGACTGTTTTTGATTTCACGACCGTTACACCGCAAGAGGCAACAGATGCTGCTTGTTCAGCCGCCATGATGATGTTCGAGTTGTTCGGATAGACGTAGACATGTTCAGCATGTGCATCCTCGATCGCCTTAACGATATCTTCCGTCGACGGGTTCATCGTTTGTCCGCCTTCGATGACGACACTGACACCGAGTGATTTGAAGAGTTCACTGATTCCTTCACCCATTGCGACTGTTACGAGGGCTGCTTTCGCTTTTGCCTTCGGTGCAGCGACTGGAGTGACTTGGTTCGCGCCTTCTTCTTCAAGGATCGTCGAGTGTTGTTGACGCATGTTTTCAATCTTAACAGCGACGAGTTCACCGAAACGTTGTCCTTTTGTGATGACTTCTCCTGGTGTTTCGACGTGGACGTGAACTTTGAGGAGTTCTTCATCCGCGACGACGAGCAACGAGTCACCGAATTCTGCTAATTCATTACGGAAGTCTTCTTCGCTGAACGGTGCATTCGCGAGTTTGTCATCTTGGAAACGAACCATGATTTCCGTGCAGTAACCGTAATGGATTTCTTCTGTCGACATGAAGCTTTGAGCCGTTTTGTGATGCTCTGCTTCGACGAGTGCTTCCATGACAGGCGCATGCGGTTTGTCCAGTTCTTTTCCTTCAAGCGTCGCAAGGAACCCTTCATAGATACAGACGAGACCTTGACCACCTGAATCAACGACACCGACTTCTTTTAATACTGGAAGAAGATCTGGTGTTCCGTCGAGTGACACTTTCGACGCTTCGACGAGCTGACGCATCAACTCCAAGAAATCCGTTGTCGTCTCAGATTGTGCGATAGCCGCAACAGCTGTCTCACGGGCAACCGTCAAGATTGTTCCTTCGACCGGTTTCATGACCGCTTTATATGCTGTATCGACACCTTTTTGCAACGCATCTGCGAATTCCTGCGTATCAATCGTCGTTTTTCCTTCGATTGATTTTGAGAATCCACGGAACAATTGACTCAAGATGACGCCTGAGTTTCCACGTGCCCCCATCAATAATCCACGCGCAAACACGTTCGCGACTTCCGATACAGAATCCGATGTTGATTTACCTGCTTCTTTTGCACCTGAAGTCATCGTCAAATTCATGTTCGTTCCCGTATCACCATCCGGCACAGGGAAGACGTTCAATGAATCGACGAAATCTGCATTTTGGTAGAGATTCGCCGCGCCATTTTGAATCATCTTGACTAACTGCGCTCCTGTTAAACGATCTACACTCACTAAAGTTTCCTCCTCTATTCCCGCCTTAGACATTCGTCAAGCGGACTCCTTGGACAAAGATGTTCACAGATGTCACGTCAAGACCAAGTGCCTGACTGAGCGTGTATTTCACGCGACTCTGTACGTTGTTCGCCACCTCTGAGATTTTCGTTCCATAACTTACGATGATATGCATATCGATATGGACCTGCTCTGAAGCCTGTCGAACGATGACACCGCGTGCAAAGTTCTCACGTTTTAAGAGTTCAGCAAGACCATCCTTGATTTGAGACTGGGATGCCATACCAACGACACCAAAACATTCCATTGCTGCGCCGCCCGCAAGTTGCGCGACGACATCATTATCTACATCAATCTTTCCATAGGTCGTTTTCATCTCGATCGCCACCTGAGTAGCCCCCTTTGAATATTGTATTCTTCTCATAATTCTACTATAAGGACCTACTATTGAAAAGTCGCCGTACTGACTATACAATGAATAAGTGAAAAATAGTAGCGGTCAAATGAACTTTTACCATCATCCTCATCCATTATTTTAAATTTCGAGGTTGTCTGTCAAGTTTTTTTCTTGTCAGCTACTTTTTTTATGTTGCAACCGCCCTGACACCATGCTAAGATAGCAAAGTGTCTATTAGGACGAACGCAAAACAACATAAAAGGAGGCGGAACGCATGGCACGTAAATGCTACGTTACTGGGAAATCGCCAAAGTCGGGTAACAACCGTTCACACGCATTGAACAAAACAAAACGTACTTGGGGAGTCAACGTACAAAAAGTACGTATCCTCGTCGATGGTAAGCCGAAAAAGGTTTGGGTTTCAGCTCGAGCTCTTAAATCAGGTAAAGTCGAACGCGTATAAGGCGCAACCACCGGATGGGAATCTTCCCTTCCGGTTTTTTTATTCCCTTATTTATTTTTCTCATAAACTAATTGTCGCTTGAATTGAAAACGCTTACAATAGGAACGTACTCTATTTTGTCAGAATTGGGGGAAGTCATCATGCAACTCAAACGAGAGATGACGAGTCGACACCTGTTCATGATTTCACTCGGCGGGATCATCGGAACAGGCTTATTTTTAGGGTCAGGGTTAACGATTTCACAAGCAGGACCTCTCGGGGCGGTCCTTAGTTACATCGTGGGTGGGACCATCATGTATCTGACGATGTTATGTTTAGGGGAATTAGCGGTCTATCTGCCGGTCTCGGGGTCATTTCAGACCTATACGACCCGCTTCATCGGACCAGGGATCGGCTTTGCCGTCGGTTGGATTTATTGGCTCGGCTGGGCCGTGACGGTGGCACTCGAAATCACAGCTGCCGGCAGTTTAATGGACCGCTGGTTCCCAAACGTGCCGGTCGTCGTCTGGTGTACCGTCTTTACGGTCTTGCTGTTCGGTCTGAATGCCGTCTCCGCCAAAGCATTCGGTGAAGCTGAATTCTGGTTCTCGAGTTTGAAGGTCCTCGCGATCCTGTTCTTCATCATTTTAGGTGGCGCTGCCTGGTTCGGCTGGTTACCGATGGAAGCAGATCGCCCAACATCGTTGTTCGCGAACTTCACGGCAAACGGTTGGTTTCCGAACGGGATCCTCGGTGTCTTGACGACGATGATTGCCGTCAACTTCGCTTTCCAGGGAACGGAATTGATCGGTGTCGCGGCTGGGGAGTCCGACACACCTGAAAAATCGATTCCAAAAGCGATCCGGAATACAGTCTGGCGTACGTTCATCTTCTTTGTCTTATCGATTACGATCGTCGGTGCATTGATCCCATATGAGACGGCTGGAGGAGTCAGTAGCCCGTTCATCATGGTCTTTGATGCGATCGGCATCCCGTATGCTGCTGATTTGATGAACATCGTCGTCTTGACGGCGTTATTGTCCGTCGGAAACTCGGGACTGTATGCGGCGACCCGGATGTTATGGGCGATGTCGCAAGAAGGCATGATTTCAAAGAAGTTATCTTATGTGAATGCACGTGGTGTGCCGATGCGGGCGTTGCTCTTTACGATGATGTTTGCGATGCTATCGCTTCTGACAGCCTTTTTCGCTGAGGATACCGTCTTCATCTGGTTGTTGTCCTTAGCTGGACTCGGTGCTCAAGTCGGTTGGATTTCGATCTCTGCGTCTCAGCTTGCATTCCGTCGGCAGTTCTTACGAAACGGTCATGATCTATCCGAATTGAAATTCAAGACACCCCTTTATCCGGTGTTACCGCTGATTTCGTTGACGTTAAACGTCGTCGTCCTCGTCAGTCTAGCGTTCCAGGCGGACCAACGAATCGCGCTATACATCGGTGTGCCCTTCTTCCTCGTCATGTGGGGAAGCTATCACCTCTTCGTCAAAGGAAAACATCTCACAGCACAAACCGACATCCGTGTCGCCCCTTCTCAACTCGAAGAATAATGTCATATGAAAGAGGCCGTGGATCATCCACGGCCTCTTTTTGTATGATTGTTCTATTCCTTAAGCGTCCGCATCATTAATAATTCGCCTTGATGGAGCGCTACTCTCGCTTGTGAGGCACACCATTCATTACTGACGGTCAATGAACCTCCGACCGGAACGGGATGGGCATCGAGCGGATATTTGACTCCAGCTAAGCTTAAGGTCGACGGTACAAGTGGAATGAATGATAGATAATGATAGCTTCCGGCTTCGACTGTATACGCTCCCGCTGCCAAATATCGTACCTCTTCTCGTTTCGTCACGAGTCGTGCCTCTGGATATTGCTTCAATAGATATACATTTTGGACGGTCATGTCGAGCCGCCCACCTGTCGCCCCGATGATGATGATCTCTTCATGCTGTTCCCTCTCAGACACTGTACGAAGGGCAAGTTCGAGATCCGTCTCATCTTTCTCGGCCGGATGAACGATTGCCCCTTCTGGTACATAACCAAGCGAATCAAAATCACCGATTGTCAGGTCGCATGTCAGCCCAAACGATTCGACCGTCTGAACACCACCGTCGACACCGAAGATGAAATCACCTAGCTGACAAAACGTCCGTAAATCCGGTACTTCTTCTCGCGGACCGGCACAGACGAGAATCGCCCGCATCTCAGACACCTCGTGCCGAATAACGGAGTAAGCGTGGCGCAGTCGTAAATAGAATTCCTGCTACGATTCCACATAAGATGTACGAGGGAACCATATACGTTGCGTTATAGACGAAAGAGTATTCCACGACTGGACCTTTTGCATACTTGGCAAAAAAGACGATTCCACTGATGACATGACAGATATAACGGAGACCGGCGCCTAATAACGTCGCAAGAAGAACGAACGCCATCAAGCTTTTCTTCTGACCATTTTGCGCTGCTTGTCTGACTTGACGTGCAAAGAGACCACTCAGTCCGACGACGCCATACGCAATCGTGTAATCGAGCAATGGTTGGACGATTGTCAACACTTGCGGCGCGAACATCAATTGAATCGTACCGACGAGCGCTCCCGTGACGACACCACCGACGACGCCGTGGCGGAATGCCATGACGAAGATCGGTAGCATCGCTAAGCTAATCGAACCACCCTGTGGCATTTTGAATGGAATCAGCAAATCAAAGACGACTCCGAGACTGGCGAAGATGGCAATTTCCATCATCATTTGTAACCGTTTCATGTTTATTTCCTCCTTCATGGTTAAAGAGGACGCAAAAAGGCAGTACGACGAACGCCGTACTGCCTGCGTGCGCCACATCCCTACGTCCGTCTGAACGGAACAGGTTCGAAGGGTTAAAGTCGAAAAGACTCCTCTCAGCCGCTTTTTAAGCGACACCCCTTGCGGTCATCATATTTCGTTTTCTCGTTCTTATTATACGGCAGCCCCTTGACGAATGCTAGTGATCGCTTCCGCATAATCCGGTGCATTGTAGATTGCCGATCCTGCAACGAGAACATTCGCACCGTTTTCGATACATTGTTTAGCGGTTTCCGGATTAACGCCACCATCAATCTCGATTTCGAATGCCAGACCACGATCTGCTTTCATTTGCGCGAGTGTTGCAAGTTTCGGCATGACGCTCTCGATGAACGCCTGTCCGCCGAAGCCCGGATTGACCGTCATCAACAAGACCATATCGACATCCTCAAGGACATGCTCAATCGTTGATAGCGGCGTGTGGGGGTTCAAGACGACCCCTGCCTTTGCACCGGCTGCTTTGATTTGTTGCAAGACACGATGGACATGGTTCGTCGCTTCGACGTGGAACGTCACGATATCTGCCCCTGCCTTGACGAAATCTTCGACGAAACGTTCCGGCTGGTCAATCATTAAATGGACGTCAAGGACCATATCCGTCTTCTGACGTAAACTGCTGAGTACGGGTAATCCAAACGAGATGTTCGGGACGAACTGACCGTCCATGACGTCGAAATGGATGTAGTCGGCTCCTGCTGCCTCGACGGCTTTGACATCACGCTCAAGATTTGCAAAATCTGCTGATAAGATTGATGGTGCAATTTTAATCATCTTCAATACCTCCGGGCTCGATTCTTGATTTCGTCTATAAACATACCATAGTTCTCATAACGAGAGGACATGATTTCTTGTGCTTCGACCGCTTCCTTGACGGCACACCCCGGTTCATTCAGATGCAAGCACCCCCGATATTTACAGTCGTCCTGCACAGCAACGAATTCAGGAAAGCTCCACCGGACATCCTCGATTTCCATCTCATAAGGGAAATCAAGATTCGAGAACCCAGGTGTATCCGCGATCAAACCGTCCGCAAGCGGCATCAACGTAACGTGACGCGTCGTATGTCGTCCACGTCCGAGTGATTTCGAGATGGCGCTCGTTTCTAAATCAAGAGATGGTTCGAGCGCGTTTAACAGTGAACTTTTGCCAACACCGGATTGTCCGGCGAGAACACTTGTTTTTCCCGCAAGTAATGGTCGGACTTGCTCGACACCTGCCATCGTCTCACTTGATGTCTCAATGACCGTATAGCCAATCTTACGGTAAGCGGCAATCGCTTCGTGGACAGCAGGGCCCTTGACATCGTCGAGCAAATCCATCTTCGTTAACAAGATGACGGGCTGGATTTCCTTCGCTTCGATCAATACGAGAAACCGATCGAGCAGATGCGCTGAAAAATCAGGTTCTGCCGCTGATACGACCAATAGGGCTTGGTCGATATTCGCAACGGGTGGTCGGACAAGGAAATTGTCACGCTCTTTCACTTCAAGAATATAGCCGGTCTCACTCTCGATATGAAGCACGACTTCATCTCCGACGACCGGACTGATGCCACGCTTCCGGAAATTCCCTCGTGCGCGCGAACGGACCTCCCCCTCTGGTGTCATGACATCATAAAAGCCGCCCTGCAACCGTATGATCGTACCTTCCCGATTCTCTTCGATGCGCTGTTCCGTCATCCTATGCACTCCTTCTTCGTCACATTCATTGTGCGTCTTTTGCTTGATTATACGTAATCGTTTTCGAACGATACACGGTATCATCCTTATAAATCGTAATTTTGCCTTCTTCTCCCGGATCAATCGTCACCGGCACGTCGAATGTCTCATCTTGATCAATCGATTCTTCAATGACAGTCCGCTTCCCTTTTGCATCTTCCGTCTCAATCCGAATGACTTGTTTCGCTGGTGTCTCATCTTCGTTCTCGCTGACCGCATCATAGACGACCTTTTCAGGGAACGTTGCCGTCACCGTTTTTTCTTCCTCACCTTTTGAGATGAAGACGGTTACCGAGTCGTTCGGTTCGACTTGTGCTCCTGCTTGCGGGAACTGACGAATGACTTGATCGAGCTTCACGTCGCTAGAGAATTCTTGCTCGAACGTTCCGTCGAGTCCTTTTTCATCCAGATACGCTTTCGCTTCGTCACTCGATAGGTTCGTCAAATCCTTCAACTCGAAAGAAGATGTTCCTTCCGAGACGGTAATCGTAATCGTCTGTTCTTTTGCGATCACTTCCGTTCCAGCCGAGATCGATTGCCGGATAACATTCCCTCGCGCAATTTCATCCGATTTCTCGCGTTCGACTTCAACTTTCGCAAAACCAGCATCCTTTAAGGTAGCGATTGCCTCTTTTTCAGCATCATCGGTGACATCGGGTACTTCGACCGGCGCGCTACCTGTTGAGACGACCAAGTTAACTGTCGAACCCTTCTTGACTTGTGCATTTTCACGCGGTGTCTGGCTGATGACGTTTCCCTCGTCCACTGTATCACTGTTTCGTTCTGACGTCTCAACAACGAAGCCAAGTTTCTCAAGCTTCGTTTCCGCCTCATCGCCGTCCGTTTTGACGACAGATGGGACGGTAACCGTCGGATCTGGCCACATCGCAAAGGTCGTAGCGGCTCCGCCTAGTAACACAAGGAACAGCAGCACGATCCACCAGCGTTTTTTCTTTTTCTTCTCTGGCGTTTTCGGTTGGACAGTCGTGACAGTTGGTGCCTCTGTTTCGGCTGTCTTTTCTTCCGGCACACTCACCGGTGCGAGGACCATTGTTTTTTCCATCTCGTCCTCTTCCGCCCCACGAATTCCTTCGTTCGCTCTTTCTTCGGAAAGGGCTGTCACCATATCTGCCTTAAATGCAGCAACCGATTGCTGTCGGTCGTGCGGTGCTTTCGCAAGCGCCTGCATAATACAGTTTTCAAGCGCTTGTGGCACTTTCGGATTCAAGACGGATGGACGGCGTGGTGTATCTTGTAGGTGTTTCAAGGCAATCGCTACGGGCGAATCACCTTCAAACGGCACTTGTCCTGTGACGAGTTCATATAAGACGGCACCGAGCGAATAGATATCCGACTTTTCATCGGCAAATTTCCCTTTCGCTTGTTCCGGTGAAAAGTAATGCACGGATCCAAGGACTGACATCGTATGCGTCAGCGTCGCATTCGACATCGCCACAGCGATTCCGAAATCCGTGACTTTGACAGTACCATCCTCCCGAATCAGCATATTTTGCGGTTTGATGTCGCGATGGATGATCCGGTGTGCATGGGCATGGTCGATCGCATCACAGATTTGGGCAATGATATCGACGGCCTGCGGCACAGGTAATGCTTGATTTTCACAAAATGTCTTTAAGGTCATGCCATCAATATATTCCATGACGATGTAATAGATGGCATCTTCTTCGCCAACATCATAGACGGCAACGATGTTTGGATGATTCAAACTAGTAGCAGCATGCGCCTCACGTTCGAATCGACGGATGAACTGTTCATCATGTGAAAACTCCGTCCGTAAAATCTTGATGGCGACATGACGCTTTAAAATTTCATCATAGGCTTGATAGACATTTGCCATCCCGCCACTTCCAACTAGCCGTTCTATGCGGTAGCGGTCATTTAATCGATCTCCGTATCGCATATTCAGACCCTCTTTCTTTCTTTGAACCGGATGGCAGCAATCGTGATATTATCTGCGCCTCCTCGTGCATTCGCTTCTTTCACCAATCGCCCGACGACCTCGTCTAAAGGCTCATCGTCCAATACGATTCGTTCGATGATTTCGTCTGGTACTTCATCGGTCAAACCGTCACTGCAGACCAGGATAAGGTCATAATCTGGAGCATCTCTGACCTGTATGTCGACTTCGACCGTTTCATTCGAACCGACTGATCGGGTAATGACATTCTTGCGCGGATGGTTTTCCACTTCCTCATCCGAGAGTTCTCCTAATTGCCGCAACATGTTGACGTAGGAATGATCGTCCGTCAATTGTTTCAACTTATCCTCTTCAAGCGCATAGACACGGCTATCTCCGACATGACCGATGACGAGTAAGTCATCGACCCAGCAGACACAGGCAATCGTTGTTCCGACGATCGCAAGTTGTTCTGCTCTTGAAAACCGAAGAATTTTCTCATTCGCTTCAGCCACGCATTGTTTAATCCAATCCGTAAGTTCCATCGGACGTTCAGGCATTTGCTCATAAGAGGCTGCAAATACTTCGCGTACGATTGCGCTGGCAATATCACCAGCCGCATGACCTCCCATACCGTCGGCGACGACGGCGAGTCCACGATCTGCCTCTCCAATGAGCAAGACCGCATCTTCATTTTTAGTCCTGACTTTCCCAGTAGTCGACAGATGAGCTAACTCCATGACAGTCCTCCGTTCCGATCAATCTTCTCGTTTTTTAAAGGCCGCAATGTAAAACCCGTCTGTTCCGACTGACGTCGGTAACAGCTTGAGTTCTGCCCGGTCCCCCATTAAATGGCGCACGGAATCCGGCATCCGTGTAGCAAAGGATGCATCGAAGTCAAATCCTTGACTGAGGATGAACGCTGTCTGCTCCTCGTTTTCGGTCGGATCAATCGTACACGTCGAATAGACGAAGGTTCCACCCTTTTTAACGAGTGGTAAGACAGATGTCAGAATATCTCGTTGAATCTTCGGTAGTTGTTCAAGTTGTTCCGGACGCTTCGTCCATTTGATATCTGGCTTTCTCCGAATGACACCGAGTCCTGAACAAGGTGCGTCGACAAGAATCCGATCAAACGATTCTGCTTCGAAGCGCTCTCCTGCTTTACGGGCATCTAACGCTTCTGCTTGAACAGTCGTAAGACCTAATCGCTTCGCTTGCTGTTCGATTAATTTAATTTTATGGGGATGAAGATCAAGTGCCTGTAGTGTTCCTGTCGTTAAACCTTCAGCAATGTGCATCGCTTTCCCACCGGGTGCGGCACAACTGTCAAGAACGTGATCAGACGCTTCTGCCCCGAGCGCACGGGCAACGAGCATCGAGCTCTCGTCTTGCAACGACACATAACCGCGATCAATCAAATCGGTTTTTTGAACGCTTCCACGCTCGATTTCGAGACCGTCTGGCGCGACAGCAGATGGTTTCGCCGTCACACCTTGGTCGAGTAGTAGTTCGATTGCTTCCTCTCGCGTTGTTTTCGTCCGGTTCACACGAACTGTGACTGGTGCAGGCGTATTATTCAACTGACAGATGCGTAGCGTTTCCTCCGGACCGAACAGTTCGATCCAGCGTTCGACGAGCCACTGCGGGTGACTCGTTTCAATGCTGATCCGTTTTGCTGCCGGCTCGATCTCGTTGAAATCAGGCATACCTGCCCGTAATACATTCCGAAGGACTCCATTGACGACTTTTGAGACGTGGACTTTTCCACGTTTTTTAGCAATTTCAACGGCTTCATGAATGACGGCATGATCCGGTACACGATCAAGATAAAACAATTGATACACACTCATCCGTAACAACGGACGCATGAATGGATCGAGTTTTTTCTGTTTCGCTAAATAAGGTTCCAAAATATAATCCAGCGTCAATTCACGACTGAGCGTCCCGTAGACGAGTTCCGTGAACAAGCCGACATCTGACGCTGCGATGGCGCGCTTTTCAAGCATTTGGTGGACGGTGATCGTTGAGAAGGCGCCACCTTGACCGATTTTCATCAACGTCGTTACTGCTGCGTCGCGTACATTCATGCGTTCTCACCTACTCGTTGTCCGAGTTCAAGCGATTGACCGATTCCGCGCATGAACGTCGCACCATCCATCCGTTTTTTGCCGGACGGCTGTAAGTCGATCAACTTCAACGCTGTCTCGGAACCTGTTGCGATGACGGGACCATCAGCTTCTAAAGCGATGATTTCACCCGGTCGTCCCGTTCCTGTGACTTTCGTCGCGAAAAAGACTTTCAATCGGTCATCACCAAGCATCGTATACGTGCTCGGGAAAGGATTCATTCCTCGGATTTGATCATAGAGTGTCTCACCCGGCAACGTAAAATCAAGCCGTTCCCGTTCACGTGAGATATTCGGTGCAAACGTCGCTTCTGCCTCGACTTGCGCTTCCGGTGTCAATTCACCTGCGAAGAGACGCGGTAACGTTTCAAGTAAGAGGCGCGCTCCTGCGTCCGCTAATTTTTCAAACATCGTACCGGCTGTATCGTTCTCTTCGATCGGAACGATGATTTTAGACAACATATCACCGGCGTCAAGTCGATCGACCATATACATGATCGTCACGCCCGTCTCTTTTTCTCCATCGATGATTGCTTGATGAATCGGTGCTCCACCACGATATTTCGGTAAGAGTGATGCATGGACGTTGATCGCCCCGAAACGTGGTGCTTCGAGAATCGCGGTCGGGACGATCTGACCGTACGCTGCCGTGATGATGAGATCTGGATTTAGATCAAGGACGTCCTGGTAATCCTCACGGATCCGTTTCGGTTGCAATACAGGAATGTCATGTTCCATCGCGACGAGTTTTACAGGTGTCGGTTTGACTTCTCGTTTGCGTCCGACCGGTTTATCTGGTTGCGAGACGACGCCGACGACGTCATACCCGGCATCGATGACTTCGCGCAATGTTCCTGCTGCAAACTCAGGCGTCCCCATGAAAACGACACGCGGCTTTTCTTGTTCGACGAGTTTATCCGTGAACAGGACACCATCTAAATGATCCATCTCGTGCTGGATGGCACGTGCAAAAAAGCCGTTCGCCTTGATTTTGACCGTTCGTCCGAGACGATCCTGCGACTTGACGACGATGCGCTCAAACCGTTCGACCGGTCCGAAGATCCCCGGCATACTGAGACATCCTTCATCATCGATTTGCGAACCATCGGCTTCGATGATTTCCGGATTGATCAGCTCGATCGGTCCCGTTTCATCATCGGTATGGACGACAGCTACACGAATCGGTTGATTGATTTGCGGCGCCGCTAAACCGACTCCGTCATATTCGTACATCGTATCGAACATCCGGTCGATCATCTTACCGAGCTTCTTATCGAATTTCGTGACAGGTTCACACACCTGTCGTAATACATCGTTTGGTACTTCTACTACTTTATACATACAGACACCTCACATGAATACAAATGGATTCAAGTCGATTGCGACTTGTGTTTTTGACTTTTGACGACGGGCTAAGATGTCACGGAGATGTGTCCGGACATCTTCTTGCCCTTTATGTTTGACTAAGACCTGTTGCCGGTACATGTTTTTGAGTCGAGCGAGTGGTGCATCAAACGGTCCATTGACGACTAAATCCTCCGATTCAAAGGCACGAAGCTCGGAAGCGATCTGTTGCGCTTCTGCTTGTGCTTCGAGTGGATGTGTCGCCGAGACCGTAATCAGACCAAGGAACCAAAATGGTGGATGCCCACCGAGTTTGCGCAATTGCATCTCTCGCTTATAGAACGTTTCAAAATCATGCTGTTTGGCCGTCTGAATGACGTAATGCTCCGGATTATAGGTCTGGATGATCGACTGACCAGCGAGTTGACCCCGTCCGGCACGACCGGACACTTGGGTAATCAACTGGAACGTGCGCTCACTTGCCCGAAAATCCGGTATACCAAGTGTTGCGTCAGCAGCAAGTACCCCGACGAGCGTGACATTCGGAAAGTCGAGACCTTTGGCAATCATCTGGGTGCCGAGCAGAATGTTTCCTTCCTTACGCTCGAAGGCATCGAGTAACTTCTCGTGCGCACCTTTACGCGACGTCGTATCCTGATCCATCCGGATAATGCGCGCTTCCGGAATCAAATGTGCCAACTCTTCCTCAATCTTTTGTGTCCCCGTTCCGAACTGACGGATCTTCGTCGATTCACAGGACGGACAGGTTTTCGGCATCGCCGCCTCAAAGCCACAATAGTGGCACTTTAAGCGATCTTCATGTTGATGATACGTTAAATTGACGGCACAGTGCGGACATTGAAGCGTCTCCCCACAATCCCGACATAAGACGAACGTCGTGTACCCGCGGCGATTCAAAAGCAAGACCGTCTGTTCGCCGCGTTCGATCCGTTCTTTGATGCCTTCGACGAGCGCGAGGCTGAACGGGGTGCGGTTGCCCCGTTCGAGCTCCTTACGCATATCAACGATGTCGACAGGCGGTAATTCTCCACCGAATCGTTCACGAAGCGGTAAATAGCGATAGACCCCTTTTTGTGCCCGGGCGTATGTCTCAAGTAATGGCGTCGCACTTCCGAGCACGACGGGACAACGATGATAGGCTGCCCGCCACTTCGCAACATCGCGTGTATGATAGCGCGGATTTTCTTCTTGTTTATAGGTTGTTTCATGTTCTTCATCGAGAATGATGATTCCGATATTCGTCAGCGGCGCAAAGACAGCAGAGCGTGCACCGACGACGACATCGACCTCACCTTGTGCGATTTTGCGCCACTCATCATACTTTTCGCCGAGCGATAGACCACTATGCAGGACAGCAACTCGTTCGCCAAAACGGCGTTTGAACCGTTTGACCATCATCGGCGTCAGACTGATTTCAGGGACGAGCAAAATCGCTTGTCTGCCGCGTTCGAGTTGGGCATGAATCGATTCCAGATAGACTTCCGTCTTCCCGCTTCCTGTTACGCCATGTAACAAGAACGTCCCCGTCTCCGCTTCCGCCGTAATCGCCGAGACAGCTTCCTGTTGTTTCTCTGTTAAAGAGGACGGAACAAAGATGTCTTGGACGAGATGTTCATACGGATTCCGTCTCACATCGATCGTCTCGACTTGGATGAGCTGTTTTTTCGCAAGTGCGTTCAATGTCGCACTCGTTGCACCCGTCGCTTGCTTCACTTCACTCCACAGAGCGGTCGGGAATTCCTGGATATAGGTATAAAGCGCCGCTTGTTGGCTCGCTTGTTTCGTAAAAGTTGCCTGTTCCTCAAGAAGACGAATTCGTTTATCTGTTTTAGATGTCTTTTTTTCACGAATGACCGGTTGAAGGGTCACTTCAGCTTGCTTCGCTGCCGTCAGAATCGTTTGTTGCACTTCCGTTGGCAACTGGCTCATTTTTTTACCGTGATACTGTTGAAGCGGACCTGTTTCTACCAGGACTAGTTTATCATAACTCACCTTCAAGGCAGCAGGTAACATCGCAAGTAGTGCCGTCGCTTGAAAGCATAATGTCGTTTCCGATAGATACGCTGATAACTCGAGTAATTCCTCTGTATAGGTCGGCGTCTCATCTAAGACACGAACGATTGATTTGACGTTCGTCAGATCAGAGGTGGCTTTCGTTCCAACGACGATTCCAAGCAGTGCGCGTGGACCGAATGGGACCTCGACCCGCATCCCGGGAACAATCAGTTCCTGCCAGAGTTCCGGAACGGCGTAATCAAACGGACGATCGACGGTTGCTGCTGCGACGTCGACGATGACTTCGGCAATCATGCCAATGCCTCCGCGAATTGACGCATCAGTGTTTTCGCAAGCGTCGATTTCAATTGTTGATCGTATCGCGTGACGGAATCGTTCTTCCCAAAGACGACGACCTCGTTTTCGTCGCTAACGAATCCGATGTCAGAGCGGGACACATCATTCGCGACGATGAAATCCGCTTTCTTTCGGACGAGTTTCTGCTTCGCGAACGTCTCGACATCCGTCGTCTCCGCTGCAAATCCGACTAATAGCTGATGCTGTTTCTGCTCACCGAGTGTCTTCAGAATATCGGTCGTCTCTTCGAGTTCAATCCGCAGAGGTCCGTGAATTTTCTTCTGCTTCTGATCGTATTGGACAGATGGTCGATAATCGGCAACGGCAGCAGACATGATGACGATGTCTTGTGTCTCATAGTCACGTAGCATGGCTGCAAGCATCTCTTCCCCTGACTCAACAGCAATCGTTGCAACGCCCGTTGGTAACCCGATTCGAAGTGGACCATGGACGAGCGTGACATCTGCTCCTGCGTCTCTTGCCGCTTCCGCTAGCGCAATCCCTGTTTTCCCTGAAGAATCATTCGTTAAGTAACGAACCGGATCAATCCGTTCTACTGTCGGTCCTGCACTGATCAAGACTTTTCGGCCGGCTAGATACTTTTCTTCAAAGAAAGTCGAGAGTGTTGCGACCAAATCTTCGGGCTCAGGCAAACGTCCTTTTCCGACCCAACCACATGCGAGATTGCCGACTCCCGGTGCAATCACCTGGACACCGTCCTGCTTCAGTTGTTCGATGTTGCGGACAGTCGCCGGATGTTCGAGCATGTTGACATTCATCGCTGGTGCGACGATGACGGGACACGTTGCGGCAAGGATCGTCGTCGTGATGAAATCATCCGCAATGCCGTGTGCAAGTTTTGCAATCAAGTTCGCGGTCGCTGGTGCGACGACGATCAAGTCCGCTTCGTCCGCTAAATCGATGTGAGCGATTTTTGACGGTTCATGCTCGATGAAGACGTCATCATAGACCGCTTTTCGTGTCAGTGCCTCGAACGTCGTCTTCCCGACGAATTGTTGGGCATTACGCGTCATCGCGACCTGGACGTGCGCGCCTGCTTGAACGAGTTTCGAAGCAAGTGCAGCTGATTTATAAGAAGCAATTCCACCGCCGACACACAGTAGAATGTTACGGTTGGTTAACATGTAGGTGTCCTCCTTATTGAAAAAAACAGCCACGATGATCAGTGGCTGCTTCAAAATTAGTCTTGCGGTTGGTTCGTGACGGATACTTCTTCGAAATAAAGCTCTTCCAAAGCTTTCCCGACCGGTTTATGCGATTTTGGGTTCGTGACTTTCACGCGTTTCCCGTCCTGGATTTGACGCGCACGCTTCGCGGCAACTGTAACGATCGTATATTTTGATGGCACTTTCTTTTGAAGCTTATCAACTGATGGATATAACATATCACTTAACCTCCATGGCTTTTTTATAGAGGGACGCAACGCGTTCCCGACTGCAATGTTCCGCTGTAACGATCGCTTGGATCCGGTCACAGGCTTTATGAATTTCGTCGTTCGTCACGACATAGTCATACGCATCCATCATCTCAATCTCTTCTTTCGCGACGAGAAGACGTTGCTTGATGACTTCCTCCGATTCCGTTCCACGCCCTACGAGGCGGTTCCGCAATTCCTGGAGGCTTGGAGGCGCAAGGAATAAGAAGACAGCTTCCGGAAAATGTTCTTTGACCTGCATGGCCCCTTGAACTTCGATTTCGAGAATGACGTCTTTTCCTTCATCTAGGATCTGGTTCACCCACTCAACCGGTGTTCCATAATAGTTCCCTACGAATTCAGCATATTCCAAGAGTTGATTGTTCGCAATCATCTCTTCAAATTCTTCACGCGATTTAAAGAAATAGTGGACACCATCCACTTCCCCTTCGCGCGGTTGGCGCGTCGTACAGGATACCGAGTAATGCAGATCGTTATCCTGATCCTCGCGCAAAGCACGACAGACCGTTCCCTTTCCGACACCACTTGGACCAGATAATACGAGTAATAAGCCACGCTCTTTGAAAATCACTTCAAAACCCCTCCATCTCACAAACTTCACATTGTTTCATATTAGCAGTAGAGACGGGAAGTTCGCAAGTCATCTTTTTTAGCTCGACTGCTTTATCATACCATAACGAAGCCATTTCTGTTACCTTTAGAAAGTGAGAACGAAATCAGGAAAGAAGGTAATCGTATGGCTTTTGACGGATTGATGACGACACGCGTCGTCGAAGAACTCCAACCGCTCGTCGGAGGACGGATCAATAAAGTATACCAACCGTATACATTGGATTTAGTATTCCAGGTCCGTGCCGAGCGAAAGAACGTCTTATTGCTCGCCTCTGCGAATGCCATGTATGCACGAATGCACATTACGTCGGAAGCGGTCAGCAACCCGAGTGAACCCCCACTCTTCTGCATGATGCTCCGCAAACATGTCGAAGGCGGGTTCATCGAATCAATCGAACAGCTCGAACGTGACCGGATCATCGTCATGCGTGTCCGCTCCCGCAACGAGCTCGGGGATGAGGAAGCGAAAAAAATCTATGTCGAGTTGATGGGACGTCACTCGAACATCATTTTGACCGATGGACAAGATAAGATCCTCGATGCGATCAAACACTTGCCACTCAGCCAAAATACCTTCCGAACGATCATGCCGGGCATGACCTATCAACTTCCACCAGCACAGGATAAAGTTGATCCGCTCACAGGAGATATCGAAAAGACACTCCACCGGATTGATTGGAACGCCGGTAAACTAGATCGACAGTTACTCGGTCTGTTCAGCGGTCTATCCCCGCAAATCGCAAAAGAAATCGTCTCGCGGGCAGGTCTAGCCAACCGAACGAACCTCGCGGCTGCTTTTCAAGCTGTCCTGAAGGAACTCGATGGTCCTTATGTCTTACAACGGATGGACGGCGGCAAGGAACGCTTTGCGCCGGTCCGTTTAACGGAAGGGACAATCATCGACGAGAAGACGTTTGAGACGAGTGGTCAAATCCTCGACGCCTTCTTCCACCAGAAAGCAAACCGCGATCGCGTCAAACAGCAAGCGGCTGATCTCGAACGGTTCATCAAAAGTGAGTACGACAAGAATATTCTGAAGCGCTCGAAACTCGAAAAAGATCTCGAAGCAACGCTACGGATGGATGAATGGAAACATAAAGGGGAGCTGCTGACGACCTATCTCTATCAGCTCGAACGCGGGATGAAGGAAGCGACCGTCGTTGATTATTACGATCCGGACGGTGCAGAAATCACGATCACGCTTGACCCTCGTTTCTCACCGAACGAGAATGCGCAACGGTACTACAAACGGTACAATAAACTGAAGACTGCAAAAGTCGAGGTCGCACGCCAGTTCGAGAAGAACCAGGCAGAGATTGCATATTTCGAAGGCTTACTCGCCCAACTCGAAGTCGCGTCCCCAGAGGATATCCGGGAAATGCGTGAGGAACTCGTCGAGGAAGGGTATCTGCGCGAACGACAAAAGAAGAAAAAGAAACCGCAGCTTCCACAACTCGAAGCCTACCGTTCTTCAACAGGCATTCCGTTTTTCGTCGGTAAGAACAATAAACAAAACGATTACGCGACGTTCAAGTTCGGACGCCGGTCCGATACGTGGTTACACACGAAGGATATTCCCGGATCACACGTCATCATCCAAAGTGATGCTCCGGACGAGACGACGCTAAAGGAAGCGGCAATCGTTGCCGCTTACTACTCGAAAGCACGTGAATCAAGCCAAGTTCCGGTTGATTTTACGGAGTTACGTTACGTCAAAAAACCAAGCGGTGCAAAACCAGGTTTCGTCATCTATACAGACCAGACGACGCTATATGTCACGCCTGACGCAGACCTTGTCCAATCACTTCGTCAGTAATGGCAAATGCAAGAACCGGCGACCCCTTTAAGCAAATCAGGGAGTCGCCGGTTCTTTGTCGTCATTTCATTTTTTCCAATTGTTCCCGGTAATCCAGCAGATGACCGTGGATGATGTCTTTTGCCTCACTTAATTCCTGATCAAAGGAAAACATCGCCTGTTTCCGTTCATGCGAAAAGATGACATCATAATGATGGCTGAGTAAGAAATCGATTTCCTGTCCTAGTTCTTTTTTCTGTTCCTCTGTCATCGGAATGTCCCGGTGACTCGCAATGCTCTCGAGCAGAACGAGCAGCTTATCTTCTAAGTCCACGAGCTCCTTTAATCGAATGAATGCTTCACTTTGACCGCTTGCCATCAAGGGATATTTTTGATCTTCCTGTAACATCAACATCATCTCTTCATGTTTGAGGATCTGTTTGCGGACAGCAAGCAGACGTGCGTCATCTTGCACGAGACTTCGCCAGTCTTCCATCAACTGTTGTGTCGTTTTTTTGACGAGTAACAGTAAACGATCCTCATAATGCGGCGGGAAGACGACGTAATTGACGATGACGGCAGACAATACACCGACGACGGTCAATAACGAGCGGGATAACGCATAGTGAACGTAATCGGCAGTCGGACTCTCGAACATCAATACGATCGCGAACGCAGCGAACGTCGACATATCGGTACGTCCAATCATCGAATTGAGGACGAGCGAGACAACGACGGCGAGTCCGATTGTCAGTGGATTGGCGCCTAGTGTCGCAACGATTGCAAGACCACACATCAGTCCAAGTACCGTTCCGAAAATTCGATTGAAGACGATTTTAAATGAACGATGAATCGTCGGTTGCATCGCAACGATTGCCGCGACGGCGCCCATTCCTGAATAAATACCGAAGACATACCAAGAGATGCTGAGTGCAAGAGCTACCGCGATGCCGGTCTTGATCGTCCGAAGTCCAATCCGAAACTTTAATTTCACTCGAGCGTCACCTGCCCGACTTCACTATTGACTGTCACTTCCGGTTTTTCTTGTTTCGACAGTTCATAAATCGTCTCATCCTTATTCTTTTGTTTCGTATATCGGTCAGAGGCTTTAATATCGCCTCCCGTGTCAATCATAATCGTACCAGCTGCTTTATCCGGTTTTAAGGTCGTCGCGCCGTCAATCGTTGTGACGTCGAGGCTCAACTTCGCCATATATTCTGATAGCGAAACACTCTCGCCTGTCACCTGCGCATGGACGGCGTCCATTTCCTTGACAGCAACAGGACCCGTTGCTGTCAAGGTAATCTCATCCCCTTTTACTTTGTCGAGATTCATCGTTTCGCCGTGCATCTCAATCGTTTTCGCATAAATGCCCATACCTTTCAATGTACCGGCGTCGACATCGACGCGGTTCATATAGCTCGGTAATCCTACTTGGATCGTATAGTCGCCGGTCTGTTCACTTGGTCGGTTTCCAAAGCGCGATAACCAACCGTCACGTCCTGTGACCGTCACTTTGTTCGTCGACGTACTGATTTTTAGCCGTTTACCACTCGAGGCACTTTCGACGAGTTTGATTTGCACATTCCCGTCCGAACTCCGGACGAACTGAACGGAGCCGTGCGGTGCTTCGATCGCAAGTGACTTATATCGATTTGTCGTCTTGAATGATTCACCACGCGATAACGATTCTGTTGAGACGAGTAACGTGATCGTGTAGAGGATAACAAGACCGAGGACGACACCCCCATATACGTACAGTGGACGTTTTACCGGACCTTTCTCGCCAATTCGATTCAACCGCGCACCCATCTTTTGCTTTTGTTTATCTTTTATTCGAGTGAACGACGATTGTTTTCGTTTGCGTACACTCCTACTGTGATGTTCTTCCATGTCAGTCCCTCCATCTCATGTCTACCATTATTCCGAATATCCGAATCGGCTGTCAACAGCCCCCTTCTTATCATAGAAGAAGTTCACCGTTTCGCCATCGGGCGGAAGAAGGAAGGATGATCAGAAAAACAGCGACAAAAAGGAGAGGAACCCTGACGTTTCCTCTCCCATGAGATATATCTTGTTTACAGTTCGAGCGACGATCCGATGGCAAGCAGATGACCCGTTTGACCTTGCTCTTCAATTTTTTCACAGAATGCGTTCGCATCTTGTTTGATTAAATCAAATGTATCGTAGTGGATCGGTACGACGGCTTTGGCTTGCAACATATCTGCAGCGATCAACGCATCATCCGGTCCCATCGTGAAGTTATCACCAATCGGTAAGAAGGCTAAATCGATTTCGTGATGGGCGCCATAGAGGGCTAAATCCCCGAACAGTGCCGTATCACCAGCATGATAGATTTCCTTGCCTTCGATTGTCAGCAGGAATCCAGCCGGCATCCCCATATACGTAATCGTCTGTTTTTCCTCGTCGATGATACTTGATGAATGGAATGCCTGTGTCATCTTCACTTTACCAAACGGAAACTCAAACTGTCCGCCGAGGTTCATCGGGTGAACGTTGAGTCCTTTAAAACTCAGGTACGTCGCCAACTCATGCGTAGCGATGATTGTTGCTCCCGTCGCTTTCGCGATTCGCTCTGCATCAAGCATATGATCGGCATGCGCATGCGTCAAAAGGATGAAATCCGCTTTGACGTCATCGGGATTCGTCGTCGCTTTTTCGTTACCGCTAAAGAATGGATCGATGACGAGATGATGCCCGTTCGTCTCGATTGTTACTGTCGATTGTCCGTGATAAGTCAATTTCATGAATGTCACTGCCTCTCGTTTAGGATTCGGATAATTGATTCCCTTCCCCCCATGCACATAAACCTTTCATGGCCGGTTGCAGTGTAAATGCAGCCTCTGTCAATTTGTATTCGACGTGTAAGACGGCTTCATCATACTCAATCCGCTCGATCATTCCGAGTCGTTCAAGTTCTTTTAACTGATCGGTCAAGACTTTCCGAGAAATCCCGGGAATGGCACGTTGTAACTCTAAAAAACGTTTCGGACCGTTCTCTAACGTGCAATATAATTGTGGGCGCCATTTTCCGCCGATGATGGCGAGCGCCCGATTGACCGGAAATTGTTCTGTCGACATGTTGTTCTCTCCTCCAGAGTAGTTACTTCAAAGTGCGTACTATGCAATCGAGTGTAGCGTAAGTTAGAGTATGCGTAAATCATTTTGCAAAAGGAGTGTTAAGCATGACGTATCCACGTAATTTTTCGCACATCGGTCTTTCCGTACCGAATCTCGACGAAGCCGTCCGTTTTTATCAAGAGGTGATGGGCTGGTACATCATCATGGAACCATCTGATGTCCTCGAAGATGATTCTGCCATTGGTGTTATGTGCACAGACGTCTTTGGTGCAGGGTGGAACAAGTTCCGGATTGCCCACATGGCGACGGGTGACCGCATCGGCATCGAGTTGTTCGAGTTCCCGAACAATGAACAGCCCGAGAACAACTTCGAATTCTGGAAAACAGGTATCTTCCATTATGCGATTCAAGATCCAGACGTCGAAGGTCTCGTCGAAAAAATCGTCGCTCACGGTGGCAAACAACGGATGCCAATCCGCGAATACTATCCGGGAGACAAGCCGTATCGAATGGTCTACTGTGAGGATCCGTTCGGTAACCTCGTCGAAATCTACTCTCACTCGTATGAACTGACGTATTCGGAAGGAGCGTATTAAACATGAAAGCATGGTTAAATCATTCAGGTACAGCCATTGATCAATGGACATTCGAAGACGTCGCAACGCCAACCCCAGGAGAAGGACAGGCCTTGATTCGCGTCAAGACGGTCGCACTGAATCCCGTCGACTATAAGGCGACCAACAATCCCGCTTGGACGTTCCCGCATATTCCGGGCGTCGATTTAGCCGGTGTCGTCGAACAAATCGGACCCGGCGCAGAAGTGAAGATTGGTGATCGTGTCGCGATTCATACGAATCTGCAACGCGATGGTGCTTTTTCTGAATATGCGCTCGTCGATACACGTGCCCTCGCCCTGATTCCGGAAGACGTCTCATTCGCTGAAGCCGCTGCGATTCTGTGCGCAGGCATGACAGCCTATGAAGCCATCGTTCAGAAGATGAACACGACAGGAAAAGAGACGATCCTCATTCATGCTGGTGCAGGTGGTGTCGGAGGCATCGGCATTCAACTCGCAAAACGCCTTGGTCTTTCGGTCGCGACGACTGCTTCGACGGAAAACCATGAATGGGTCAAACGACTCGGTGCCGATCTTGCCATTGACTACAAAAAAGAAAATGTCACAGAGGTCATCCGGGACTGGACGAACGGTCGCGGCGCTGACTTGATTTTCAATACGGTCGGTCGTGACGAAGCAACAGCGGATCTCGGACGTCTTGCTTTCTCCGGTCAACTCGCTTTCATCGCCGGTGGTCCGGATCAATCCGTCGTCAAACCGTTCACGCTCTCTCCATCAATCCATGAAGTGGCACTCGCCGCTGCTTACGCCAGCGAAGATGACCGTGCCATCCGAAACCTCGGTCATATGGCAAGTGAGTTGTTAACACTCGTCGCAACGAAAGAACTCGATCCACTCGTTACGGAAGAGATTTCAGCAGCAGACATCGTCAAAGGATTGCAACGTCTATCTGAACGCCACGTCCGTGGTAAAATCATCGCTACATTCAATTAATTTCAGTTTGACATGAAACAGCCGACCGTCCTTAGATAAAAGGATGGTCGGCTGTTGTTGTGCATATCAATGTCTAGACATCGAAACAAGATGCCCGATATTTACCGATAGCGCTCTTGTTTCTTGATATGTAAGGATCGTCCGACTAACTCGAAACCGACATGCTGATAGATTTTATTCGCTGTCTGGTTCGACCAATCGGTATAGAGCGTCACGACCGGATAAGACTGCAGTAGGTGTTCAGATAGTTTGGCGACGAGATAAGAGGCATACCCATTTCCACGCAGTTCTTTCGGCGTATAAACATAAGAGATCGTAATCCCCGTTTGTGTCGGACGGGTCGCTGCTGCCATCGCGACGAGCATTGATCCACTGAACAATCCGAACAAACTACCTTGTACGATGTGTCGCGTCATCGACTGATGCAATTGCATAAGCTGTCGCTCGGAAGGTCGCGTTTCAACTTCATATAAAAATCCGGACGCAAACGTTAAGGCTTGTTGTCTTTCATCGTCCGAAATCGGTCGGAAGACGACGTTTTTCGGAACATGCGGCATCTTGACCTTCGTCAGTGCATACATCCCCTGCTCCATATGTAAAGCGTACATGGAATGTGGCAGTAACAGTGGCTCTAGAATCGACTGTTCACCAACGAATCCTGGACTATCCAAAATACGCGCTAGCTTTCGGATACCCTCTTTTGAGAACACATCGCCTGCGATGATTACTTGCTCCGGTATCGTTTGCAAAATGACGAGTCGTCGATCACCTTCTTGTGCCGTTGCCATCAAAAGCGGCTCGTCCCCGCGTTCCAAAATACCAAGAATCAACTGATGCGTATCCGGACGTTCAATCAGAAACGGGAGGACGACCATTTTGAATTGTTCATAATCACGATAATGCGTCACCATAGTCGACGACCTCCTTTATTTTTCTAGTGTACCAAATCTCACACGAGAAATCGTAGGTCGTCCGACGGAAACTATCTGTTTTTAGACGTTTGCGGTAAACCGTTCGCTCCAGGCAACCGGATCCTTTGACCAATCTGCCAATTGTTCCTGTTCTTCTACCGTGATATCACCTTGTTGTTGTGCCGTTTCGAGTAGCGCTTCGAACGTCAGTAATGCATCCGCGTCAATCTTCGCGTCTCGGAGATTGGTTTTCAAGCGTTCCATCCCATAAGAGAAGATCGCTTGAATGCGAATGACGTTCGCCCCTTTTGCTTGGAGGGCTTCCGCTGCCTCGATCGCCGACATCCCCGTTGATAATAAGTCTTCGATGACGACGACACGTTGCCCTGGTTGAATGACACCTTCGATTTGGTTCCCTTTCCCGTGTTTCTTGTTGCCACTACGTACGTAGACCATCGGTAATCCTAATCGTTCCGCAACGAATGCCGCGTGTGGAATACCTGCCGTCGCGGTTCCAGCAATCACATCGACTGCAAGTCCCTTTACTTTCTCAGCGAGTGCATTTGCAATCAAGGAACGAACTTCCGGGTACGAAAGCGTCAACCGATTATCACAATAGATTGGTGAACGAAGTCCACTTGCCCATGTGTATGGATCGTTTGGCGATAAGGTGACGGCTTCAATACGGAGTAACGCACTAGCGATTAGATTTACCATGAGAATTGCCCCTTCCATTGTTCGAGTAACGTTTGGTAGACCTGTTCAGGATGTGCGGCACGCGTAATCGGACGACCAATCACTAAATCCGTTGCTCCATTTTGACGAGCCTCGTGAACGGTCGCGACCCGCTTCTGATCATCCGCTATACTGTTTGTCGGACGGATACCGGGTGTGACGAATCGGAAATCCGACCGGCAGACTGCAGTGAGTTCTGGAAGGTCGAGCGCCGAACAAACGATACCGTCTAGTCCGGCTGCTTCTGCCAGTTGCGCATACTCACGTACGACAGCCGGCATTGCTTCCTCAATCTTCAAATCGCGTAGCATCGCTTCATCCGTTGATGTCAACTGCGTCACGCCGATTAATTGTGTCTCAGCATTCGTTTCACGTAGTCCTTCTCGCGCCGCGATCATCATCTCTTTCCCACCGGAAACATGGACGTTCGTCAGTTCAACGCCTAATTGTCCGATGATGCGCATCGTCCGACGCGCCGTTTCTGGAATGTCGTGAACTTTGACATCGAGAAACACCGCATGCCCACGCTCGACGAGTTTTCGGACGAATGTTCCGCCTGCTGCATAAAATAATTCCATCCCGACTTTCACGGCTGGTCGTGTCGCTTCGAATCGGTCGAGAAACGAAAAGACTTCTGCTTCGGTCGGAAAATCAAGCGCGATGTAAAGTTGATTCATATGCTTTCCCCCTGATGTCTAAAATATGATCGATGCCCAGCTCGTCCATCCGTTCCGGTAACTGCTGAATCAATTCTTGACAGATGTATGGATTGACGAAGTTTGCCGTACCGACAGCAACAGCGGAAGCCCCGGCGTAAATCATTTCTAAGACGTCATCGACCTCCATCACGCCACCCATCCCAATGATCGGAATCGAGACGGCTTGCGCGACATCATGAATCATCCGAATCGCGACCGGTTTGATCGATGGACCGGATAATCCACCGATCCGGTTCGCAAGGATCGGCTGCCCCGTCCGGACATCAATTCGCATCCCGACGAGTGTGTTGATCATCGTCAGTCCGTCCGCACCCGCTGCTTCGACGGCTCGCGCCATCTCGACGATCGAAGTGACGTTCGGTGAAAGCTTAACGTAAACCGGTTTGGTCGAGACCTGTTTGACACGACGCGTCAATTCAGCGGCAAGCAACGGATCCGTTCCGAACTGGATCCCACCTGATTTAACGTTCGGACAGGAGATATTTAATTCCAGTGCATGAATGCCAGGGTGACGACTCATTTTTTCGGCGACAAGCTCATACTCTTCCGGTGTCGATCCAGCGACATTCGCGATGATCGCTGTATTAAATGTTTCAAGGAACGGTAGTTTTTTCGTTAAGATACCATCGACACCCGGGTTTTGGAGACCGATTGCATTCAACATCCCCATCCCGCTCTCTGCGACACGCGGCGTCGGATTTCCGTAGCGTTCTTCACCCGTCGCTGCTTTGATCATGATCGCCCCGAGCTCTGATAAATCATATAACTTCGCGTACTCTTCACCGAACCCAAAACATCCGGATGCCGGCATGATCGGATTTTTCAAGGAAAGTCCCGGCAACTCGACACGCAATCGTTCCGTCATAATACGACCTCCTCTGCCCGAAAGACTGGACCATCGGAACACGTTTTGACATACCCGCCGGTCGGTGTTTGACAGACACAGGCAAAACAAGCACCGATGCCGCATCCCATCCGATTTTCGATCGACAGATACTTATGCTCGATCGGTTGTTGTTGGAGTGACCGCAACATCGGCTCCGGTCCGCAGGCGAGTAGGACGTCGTAGTTTTCCGGATATAAGGCAGCCGTAACGAACCCTTTCGTGCCGTGTGTGCCATCGACCGTCGTGACCGTCGTCTTGCCGAGCGCTTTAAATTCCGCTTCGTAAAAAACACTCGTTGCCGTATCGAATCCGAGAATCGCTTCACACGTCACACCCCGTGCGACGAGTTGGCGCATCGTCTCGTACAGCGGTGGCACCCCGATTCCTCCACCAACGAGAACGACCCGTTGGTCTCGGTTGACGGCGTTGATCGGAAACCCGTTTCCAAGCGGTCCGAGGGCATCGATTTTATCGTCGGGACGTAAGGAAGCGAGTTCCGCCGTTCCTTGTCCGATTTCTTTAAAGAGAAACGTGATCAAGTCATGATCGACCCGGGCAATCGAGATCGGTCGGCGTAAGAGTGGCCCGACGCGAAGATGCATGAATCGCCCTGGCGCGATGACCTGAGGTTGCTCAAGGCGACAGACGAGTTCTGTCGCACCTTGAGCTACCGTTCGTCGAGAGACGACCGTCAAGAGTTGCTTCATTGGATCACCACTTTCTTTTCATGTGTGAAGGCTTGGATTGCACTGGCTTCGAACGAGCGACTTTCGATGACGCGTAGGATTGCTTCCGCCGTATCGAGTGATGTCAGACAGACGACTTGATTCTCGGCTGCTGCCCGGCGAATGATGAAGCCATCTTTCGTGACTTGCGAGTCTCGACTCATCGTATTGATGACGTATTCGATCTCCCCTTTTTCAATCACGTCGAGCATCGATTCGGAAGACGAGTCGATTTTGCCGACCGTCTGGACCGGTAATCCTTGCGCCGTCAAGTAGGCTGCCGTTCCTTCCGTTGCAAGTAACGTGAATCCAAGTGAGGCAAAGCGACGTGCAAGATCCGTCATTTCTGCTTTATCTGGATCTGCGACCGTCAAGAGGACACGACCGTGCTCTGGAATCGCCATCCCTGATGCGAGCAACCCTTTATAGAGCGCTTTTTCAAGCGTCCGATCCGTTCCGATGACTTCACCAGTCGATTTCATTTCTGGTCCGAGCGTTGGATCGACTTCTTTCAGCTTCGCAAATGAGAAGACCGGCACTTTGACCGAGACGAGTGGTTCTTCCGGCAGGACACCACTTGTTAACCCATAAGAAGCGAGTGTCTCACCGAGAATGATGTCCGTTGCGAGCCGTGCGACCGGAAGTCCCGTCACTTTCGAGATGAATGGCACCGTCCGGCTGGCACGCGGATTGACTTCAAGGACATAGAGGGCGCCGTCCGCGTAGACGAACTGGATGTTGAGTAAGCCTTTGATGCCGAAGGCTTTCGCAATCCGTGTCGTGTAGTCGACGATCCGGTCCTTGATGTCCTGGGAGACCCGTTGTGGCGGATAGACACCAATCGAGTCACCCGAGTGAACACCGGCACGTTCGATATGCTCCATGATGCCGGGGATGACGACATCCGTTCCGTCGCAGATCGCGTCGACCTCGAGTTCGATTCCTGTCAGGTAGCGGTCAACGAGGACCGGTCGTTCCGGTGAGGCGATGACCGCGTGTCTCATGTAATGTTCCAGTTCTTCTTGAGCATAGACGATTTCCATTGCCCGACCGCCGAGGACGTACGATGGACGAACGAGAACCGGGTAACCGAGTGACGCTGCTGCCGTGACCGCTTCTTCGACTGTCACGGCCGTTTTACCTGGTGGCTGTGGAATGTCGAGCGCCGTCAATGCTGCTTCGAACTGTTTCCGGTCCTCAGCCCGGTCGAGATCCTCAAGCGATGTCCCGAGGATTTTTACACCTTCTGCTGCTAATGACTCGGCTAAGTTGATCGCTGTCTGTCCACCGAACTGGACGATGACACCGAGTGGACGTTCGTTTCGGATGACTTCGAGAACATCCTCCGTCGTCAGTGGTTCAAAGTAGAGACGATCGGAAATCGAGAAGTCGGTCGAGACCGTTTCTGGATTGTTGTTGACGATGATTGCTTCGTAGCCGGCTTGACGAATCGCTTGAATCGAATGGACCGTCGCGTAATCGAACTCGACGCCTTGACCAATCCGGATCGGACCTGATCCTAAGACGAGAATCGAAGAGCGATTCGTCGCGATCGCTTCATTTTCGCGTTCGTATGTCCCGTAGTAGTACGGCGTGTCGGACGCGAACTCGGCCGCACACGTATCGACCATCTTATAGACCGGGTGAATCGCTTGTGCTTCACGCATCCGGCGAATCTCCGTTTCCGTTTGTCCGGTGATCCGGGCGAGCATCGGGTCACTGAATCCATACCGCTTCACATGCAGGAGTAGTTCAGGTGTCAAACCAGCTGCGACCGATTGCTCGAGCTGCCAAATATGGTGCAACTTCTCGAGGAACAGGCGATCAATCGCCGTCCAGTCATGAATCTGTTCGACGCTGTAACCGCGGACGAAGCCCGCGTACAAGGCGAAGAGTCGATCGTCCGTCGCTTGGCGAATCGCTTGTTGTAAGGCATCGTCTGCCATTTCGATGAAGCGTGGCATATACAGATCCGCTGTACCGATCTCGAGCGAACGAACGGCTTTTAGTAAGGCCTCTTCCATCGTCCGTCCCATTGCCATGACCTCACCAGTTGCTTTCATCTGTGTGCCGAGTGTCCGGTCTGCCGTTTCGAATTTATCGAACGGCCAGCGCGGAATCTTGGCGACGACATAATCGAGTGCCGGTTCGAAGGAAGCAAAACTTGTCTCGGTGATCGGGTTCTTTAATTCGGATAAGGCATACCCGACGGCAATCTTCGCAGCTAGTTTTGCGATTGGATAACCCGTCGCTTTTGACGCGAGTGCGGACGAGCGTGAGACACGTGGGTTGACTTCGATGACATAGTAGTCGAAGCTCGTCGGATCCAGTGCGAACTGGATGTTACATCCACCTTCGATTCCGAGTGCACGGATGATATCAAGCGAGACGTTTCGTAGCAATTGATAATCGCGATCCGATAGCGTTTGCGTCGGGGCAAAGACGATCGAGTCTCCAGTATGAACACCGACGGGATCGAAGTTTTCCATCGCACAGACGATGATCGCCTGATTCGTCGCATCGCGCATGACTTCGAACTCGACTTCCTTCATCCCGGCAATTGATTTTTCAAGAAGTACCTGTGTTGCCGGACTTGCCTTGAGTCCCCCTTCGACGATTCGCGTGAACTCTTCTGGTGTGTTGGCGATGCCACCGCCCGTTCCCCCAAGCGTATACGCCGGACGGATGATGATCGGTAGACCGATCTGTTGCCGGAATTGTTGTGCCTCTTCGAGCGTATGCACGATTTCACTGTCCGGCACACCATGTCCACGTCTAAACATCAGTTGACGGAACAAATCACGATCTTCTGCCTCTTCGATTGCTGACAATTTCGTACCGAGTAACTCGACACCATACTCAGCAAGGACACCGAGTCGATCCAGCTCGACAGCCAAGTTCAGACCCGTCTGACCACCAAGTGTCGCTAGCAAGGCATCCGGACGTTCCTTGCGGATGATCCGTGAGACGAACTCTGCTTGAAGAGGCTCGATGTAGACACGATCCGCAACTGTTGGATCCGTCATGATCGTCGCCGGATTCGAGTTGACGAGGATGACTTCATATCCTTCTTCCTTCAAGGCTTGACACGCTTGTGTTCCAGCGTAGTCGAATTCAGCAGCTTGTCCGATGACGATGGGACCGGACCCGATAACGAGAATCTTCTGGATATCTTGACGTTTAGGCATGAGAGACCTCCTGTTGTTTCGTGATTTCTTCTAAAAACTGTTGGAATAGGCCGTTTGCATCCATCGGACCAGGTGATGCTTCCGGATGATACTGAACGGAGAAGACTGCTGCAGTCGTATGACGGATGCCTTCGACCGTTCCGTCGTTGATCGCAAGATGCGTCACTTCAAGCACGGTATCGTGTAAGGACTGTTCGTCAACGGCATACCCGTGGTTTTGCGACGTGATATCGACGCGACCTGTCCGGATATCTTGGACGGGATGATTCGCCCCTCGGTGACCGAATGGGAGCTTGAACGTATCCGCCCCGTGCGCTAGTGCAATCAACTGATGACCGAGACAGATGCCGAAGATGACGACTTTTCCCGTCAATTCTTGAATCATCGGAATCGCCGTTGGGACATCCTTTGGATTCCCCGGTCCGTTCGATAGCATTACACCGTCCGGACGATAGCGTAAGACTTCCGTTGCACTGACGTCGTAGGGCACGACGACGACTTCACAGCCGCGTTTGACGAGTTCGCGGACGATTCCGAGCTTCGCACCGAAATCGACGAGAACGATTCGCGGTCCAGCACCCGGAATGATGTACGCTCGTTCCGTTGAAGCTCGCTTGACTTGATCCGTCTCGATAGGTGCGTTTTGAAGATGAACCAGTTCTGCTGCTAAATCGAACTCACCATCAACGAGTCGTCCACGCATGACGCCTTTCGAACGGATATGCCGTGTCAATTGGCGCGTATCGATTCCACTTAATCCTGGAATATCAAGATCTTGAAGGGCTGCATCGAGCGACATCTCACTCCGGAAATTCGACGGCGTCTGACAATGTTCACGTACGATCAGTGCTTTAGCGAGCGGACGCGTCGTTTCATAATCTTCTCGGTTGATTCCGTAATTGCCGATCAATGGGTTCGTCAACACGATCATCTGATCACAGTAAGATGGATCCGATAACATTTCTTGATACCCTGTCATTCCGGTCTGAAAGACGACTTCTCCTGTTGTTGTCGTATCTGAGCCAAACGCTGTTCCTTCAAACGTCATCCCATCTTCTAGTATCAGTGTCCGTTTACGCATGTGCTGTGTCCTCCTTGAATACGATTTCTCCCTTGACGAGCGTCATGACCGGGAATCCTTTTAACCGTTCTCCTGCGAATGGTGTGTTCTTGCCTTTTGAACGGAATCGTTCCGGTGATACGGTACGCTCCGTTTCTAGATCAAGCAAAACCAGATCTGCTTCCGCCCCCACTTCGAGCTTGCCGTAAGGGAGTTCAAAAATCGCTGCTGCCTTGTCCGTCAAATTCCGGATCAGTGTCTCAAGTCGCATCTCTCCTTCAGCGACAAGTTTCGTATAGAGGAGTGGAAAGGCCGTCTCGAACCCTGTGATGCCAAACGGGGCGCGTTCGATACCGAGTGCCTTCTCTTCTGCCGCATGGGGAGCATGATCGGTCGCGATGCAATCAATCGTTCCGTCCGCTAACCCCTCGAGCAATGCTTGGCGATCTGCTTCACTTCGTAAGGGAGGATTCATTTTAAAGTTCGGGTCCTGATTCGGTATGTCTTCATCGATCAACACCAGATGGTGCGGTGTGACTTCTGCCGTCACCCGAATCCCTGCTCGTTTCGCGTCACGGATGACACGGACCGATTCTTTCGTCGAGACATGACAGACGTGATAATGACAGCCGGTTTCTTCTGCGATCAGAACATCACGTGCGATGTGGATACTCTCAGCAAGCGACGGAATACCTTGTAGTCCTTCTCGTCGACTGTAGTTCCCCTCGTGCACACATCCTGCTTTTAGCGAATCATCTTCACAGTGGGCAACAATCGTTTTCCCGAGCCGTGCCGCTTGTTGCATCGCTGTCCGCATGACTGCTGCCGTCTGGACGCCGACACCATCATCCGTAAAGGCGACAGCATCTGTTAATTGGTCGAACGCGACGAGTTCTTGTCCGAGTTGATTTTTTGAAATCGCCGCGTAAGGCAAAACCCGAACGGACGCTGTCTCTTCAATCTTTTGGAACAACGCATCAAGTGTTTGACGATCGTCTGGTACGGGGCGCGTGTTCGGCATCGGACAGATCGTCGTGAATCCACCCGCTGCCGCCGCTGCCGTGCCGGTCGCAATCGTCTCCTTATGTTCGCCACCCGGTTCCCGTAGGTGGACATGGATGTCGACGAATCCTGGTGCGACGAATAATCCTGACGCATCAATGATCGTTTCATTCGCTTGCGGTGTTGCTGCTAAATCCGTGATTTTCCCCGCTTCAATCCGAATATCTCCCGTTCGAACTTGTCCCGCCTCGTACCATCTCGCATTCTCAATTCGTGTTGTCATCTGCATCGTCTCCTTTGATTGATTTCGTTGAAAAGCACCATTCCAGAATCGCCATCCGTGCAAAGACACCATTTTTCATCTGTTCAAAGATCCGCGATCGCGGATGTTCGACCAGTTCGTCAGCAATCTCGACTCCCCGATTGACCGGTGCCGGATGCAGGACGATCGCGGAATGCTTCAGACGGTTCATCCGCTCATGTGTCAATCCGTACGTTGTGTGGTAGACTGCTGGATCAAATCGTGTCGTCCCGTCATGCCGTTCGTGCTGGACACGCAGTAACATTAAGATGTCGCACTGCTCGACGGCTTCATCCATCGGAAGATACGGTATGCCCATCGCAGGGTCGTACCACTCAATAGGTCCTGATCCATAAACGATGGCACCGAGTCGCTTTAAGATGTCCGCGTTCGATCGGGCGACGCGACTATGTTGTAAGTCCCCACAGATGACGACGACTTTTCCTTCGACCGTTCCGTACGTTTCGACGATCGTCATCAAATCGAGTAAGGACTGGGACGGATGTTGACCGCTCCCGTCTCCCGCATTGATGATCGGAATATCGAGTGTCTGTATCAGTTCTTCGTAATATCCGGTTGCTCCGTGGCGAATGACCAAAGCATCTGCGCCGATTGCTTCGAGTGTCTTGCATGTATCGCGTAACGTTTCTCCCTTTTGCACGGAGGAAGTCGCCGTTTCGAACGGCAGTAGATGCATGTTCAGACGATGCTCTGCCATCTCAAAGGAAGAGCGTGTTCGCGTCGAGTTTTCAAAGAACAGATTGACGAGTGTCTTATCGGAAAAATCTGGTGCTGGCTCGCCCCGTTTAAAAGCGAGACTGCGTTCAATCAACGTTTTGATTTCTGTAATGGATAAGCTTTCTAAATTGACGAAATGTCTGGTTTGTAAGATTGTCTTCATGTCATTCACTCCTCTTCAGGTCATGAAAAAGGCGCACCTTCTAAGTGAAGGTGCGCCGAAAGAAGGCAGAGTGATTCCCTGCATCTTTTCATGGCCTTCACTTTATCGTTCTCTCGGAACGTCTTAAAAGTTGTTAGCTTACCGATTGAGTTGTAGAAGTTTCCGTTGTTTCTTCGACCTGCTCCGTCGTTTTCGGAAGGACCAGATTTAAGATGATCCCGAGGATCGTCGCCAGTGCCATCCCTTCAAGGGAGAAATTGCCGATTTTTAAGGCGGCGCCTCCGATACCTGTGACAAGAATGACAGCTGTAATCGTCAAGTTCCGTTTATCGGCAAGGTCGATCTTACTTTCCGTCAGTGTCCGGAGACCGTTTGAGGCGATGACTCCGAATAAGAGGATACTGATGCCGCCCATGACCGGTGTCGGAATCGTCTTGATGAATCCTTCGACATATCCGAGGAATCCGAAGCTGATGGCAAGCACTGCTGCCCCACCGAGGACATAGACACTGTACACGCGAGTGATCGACATGACACCGTTGTTCTCACCGTAAGTCGTCACCGGTGGACCACCGAGCATCGAAGCGACCGTCTTCGCAATCCCGTCGCCCAGTACGGTCCGGTGCATACCAGGATCGAGGAGCGTCTCGCGCCCGATGATCCGTGATGTCACTTTTTGTTCGCCGATGTGTTCCGTCAGTGTGACGAGCGTCACGGGAACAATCAGAAGCAAGGCGGCTGTATTCCACGATGGTGTGTAATTCAGGAACGGAATCGTGAAGTCCGGCACGTGGAAGAACGTGGCTTGTTGGAGCGGTGTGAAGTCAATGATTCCAACCGATGCCGCAACGAGATAACCAACCGTGATCCCGAACAGGATCGGAATCGTGCTCCACATTCCTTTTAAGTACGTCATTGCAAGGAGTGTGACGCCGAGTGTGACCATCGCGACGAGGAAGTACAGTCCGTTGTACTTACCGTCCGCTCCGTTCATCGCCATGTTGACAGCGGTCGGGGCGAGCGATAAACCGATGACCATGATGACCGGTCCGATGACGACCGGTGGGAGTAAGCGAAGCAACCAGGCAGCGCCCGTGTAACGGATGAGGAGGGAGACAAGTCCGTAGACGAGTCCAGCGACCATTCCGCCGATTAAGGCGTCCTCGACACCCCACCGTTCACTGACGGCGATGATTGGGGCGATGTAGGCAAAGCTTGAACCAAGATATGTGGGTACTTTGAAGCGGGTGACGGCGAGGAAAATCAGTGTGCCGACTCCGCTTGCGACGAGCGCGACCGATGTGTTGAGTCCCGTTAAGAGCGGGACGAGCACGGTCGCACCGAACATCGCGAAGACGTGTTGTAGGCTGAGCATCAGCCAGTTTAGAGGGTGAGTAGGTACTTCTTGTACATCAAGTACTGCGGCATGTTTTGCCATATGGATGACTCCCTTTCTGGTCTCTCTGGACCACCTTAAAGGTTTTGAATTTTAGCGTTTAATGAATACTTGATCGGCTTCATCGACTTCAGCGAGCGCGACGACGACTTGCTCGTCTCGTGACGTCGGAACGTTCTTGCCGATGAAATCCGGTCGGATCGGTAACTCCCGGTGTCCGCGGTCGACGAGGACAGCGAGTTGAATCATGCTCGGTCTTCCGTGGTCGACGAGCGCGTCCATCGCGGCGCGAACGGTGCGTCCGGTGTAAAGGACGTCGTCAACGAGGACGACGATTTTTCCGGTAATGTCTTCCGGTAGTTCAGAACCTTTGATTTCCGGCTCTAAACTTCGTTTTGACAAGTCATCCCGGTACATCGAGATATCGACGACACCAAGTAAGACCGGTTTACCTTCAATTTGTTCGATCCGCTTCGCAAGGCGGCGGGCGAGTGTCTCGCCACGCGTCTTGATTCCGACGATCATTAAATCAGCAATGCCTTTGTTACGTTCGATGATTTCGTGGGCGATCCGCGTCAGTGCGCGTCCAATCGCGGCTTCATCTAAGATGACGGCTGGTTTCATGGTTTCTCCTTTCATACAAAAGACCTTCTGCGGAAATCCGCAGAAGGTCATCGAAGACAGAATCATGGCATACGTCATGTATGCATGCCTACGCACGATTGTGGTAGGTTCTCCCTTTCGCAGCCTCTCCGGACTCGATTAAAGGTGATACTAGTTTGGTAGGATCGTCGCTCGGACGACCGAAGTGTCAGTAGAGGATGTCTCGCATCGCTCTCTAGGTGATACTCTACCGTTTTATTAGAAAAACGTCAAGACTCTAATTCAAGTTTTTTCAGTTGACCGATCTCGAATGTCATCTCTTCCGGGAGTGGTGCTTCAAAACGCATCCATTCGCCTGTCCGTGGATGTTCGAAGCCGAGAACCGCAGCATGCAAGGCTTGACCGTTCATTTTCATCGTCTTACGTGGACCGTATTTCGGGTCACCGGCAAGCGGGAAACCGATATAACGCATGTGAACGCGAATCTGGTGTGTCCGACCTGTTTCGAGTTTACATTCAACGACTGTGAACCCTTCGTACCGGTCGAGAACACGGAAATGGGTTACGGCAGACTTCGAATTCTTATCCGTCACCGTCATCCGTTGACGATCGTTCTTGTCGCGTCCGATCGGTGCTTCAATCGTTCCGAGCTCGTGCGGAATCTCACCGTGTACGAGCGCGATGTAGAGACGTTCCGTCGTTTTCTCTTTTAACTGTTGTGCGAGCGATTCATGCGCTAAGTCGTTCTTCGCGACCATCAATAGCCCTGACGTATCCTTATCGATCCGGTGAACGATTCCCGGACGTTTGACACCATTGATACCTGAGAGATCCTGACAATGATGTAATAAGGCGTTGACGAGCGTCCCTGAGACATGACCTGCCGCTGGGTGGACGACCATTCCTTTTGGTTTGTTGACGACGATGACATCTGAGTCTTCGTAGACGACTTCAAGCGGGATATCTTCTGGTAAGATCTCAAGTTCTACTGCTTCCGGGATATGAACGACAATCGTTTCCGTTCCCGATAATTTATAGTTCGGTTTGACGACACGACCGTCGACTTCGACGCGTCCCGCTTTCAACCATTCCTGTACTTGCGAACGCGACCAGTCGTTTTGTTCCGCGAGCCATTTATCAATGCGCCCTGTCGCTCCATCCGCTTGTACGGACCATGTTTCTACTTCATTCATTTATCCATCGTTCCTTTCTTAGTCAACCGTTCTTCGAACATGACGCTGATCAGCATCGTGATGACACCGAACGTCAAACAGACGTCTGCGACATTAAAGATCGGAAAATTATAGCCGAACGGGAAGAAGTGGAAGAAATCAACGACTTCTCCTCGAACCATCCGGTCGATGAAATTTCCGATCGCACCACTGAGCAGTAACGCGATGCTCCAAGCAAATACCTTATTTTTCGTGCCTTCCTTGTAGAGGAAGTAAATCAATCCAATGACGACGATGATCGTAACGATGAAGAAAAAGCCGAATTTACCTTCGAGCATTCCCCACGCTGCGCCTCGATTTCGATACGAGTTGAGATAAAAGAAATCCGGAATGACCGTGATCGCTTGACCAATCGTCATATTCTGAACGACGATCCATTTCGTCAACTGGTCGATTCCAACGAGTAAAGCAGCAATCCCTAAGTAAAGCCACATCCTATTGTCCTCCGCATCCAAAAATAATGAGGGGCGTCCTGCGAAGTCGCAGCCGCCCCTCCCTTTGTATCATTATAAAGAATTGACGACTTCAGTACAACGTGGGCAAAGCGTCGGATGAGCCGGATCTTGTCCGAGTTCCGTCGAATATGTCCAACACCGTTCACATTTTTCACCGTCTGCTTTTTGAACCGTGATGCCTGTCGTCTCATACATCTTATCCGCCGTTTCAACGAATTCGAGTTGGGAGACTTGGAGTAACTGCTCAAGATGATCGATTGTTCCGAGCAAGGCTTTCGTCTCTTCCTTCGGCGCGAGCAGGAGTTTCGCTTCGAGTGTCTTACCGACGAGTTTCTCGACGCGTGCTTCCTCGAGTGCTTTTAAGACATCATCGCGGAACGTCAGGAACGCGTTCCATTTCTCGATCAGGGCAAGTCCTTCTTCTGAGACTTCGACCGTTTCCGGAAGATCCGTCAAGAAGATACTCTTCGTCTCAACAGCTGGTACGAACTCCCATGCTTCATCTGCCGTGTGTGGCAAGACAGGTGCCATCAATTGCAATAAAGCGACGACTGTATCATACATGACTGTCTGAACTGCACGACGTGATGTTGCGTCTGCTTTTTCGATATACAGGATATCTTTCGTGTAATCGAGATAGAACGACGACAAATCAAGGACACAGAAGTTGTGAAGCAATTGATAGACTGACATGAAGTCGTACGCATCATAGGCCGCTTTTACTTTTCCAACCAGTTGGTCGAGCTTCGTCCGCATGAAACGGTCTGACTCTGGTAAATCTTCGAATGCGACACGGTGCGCCGCTGGATCGAATTGATCCAAGTTTCCGAGGAGGAAACGAACCGTGTTCCGGATTTTCCGGTATGATTCTGAGACTTGTTTGAAGTTATCCATCGATGCCCGGACATCGGCTTGATAGTCGACAGATGCCACCCACAAGCGAAGGATCTCAGCTCCGAATTGTTGCATGACTTGAATCGGTGCAATCGTGTTACCAATCGATTTCGACATCTTGCGACCTTGACCATCGAGGACGAATCCATGACTAACGACCGCTTTGTATGGTGCTTTCCCTGTCGTTGCGACGGCTGTCGATAACGACGAGTTGAACCAACCGCGGTATTGGTCAGATCCTTCAAGATAGAGATCCGCCGGACGTGTCAATTCAGGACGTGTCGCGAGGACACCGGCATGTGATGAACCGGAATCGAACCAGACATCCATGATGTCCGTTTCTTTTTTGAAGATTCCGTTCGGGCTTGCTGGATGTGTGAATCCTTCAGGAAGCAAGTCGACTGCGTCACGCTCATACCAGACGTTTGATCCGTGAGCTGCGAACAGGTTCGCGATATGATCAATCGTTTCCGGTGTGACGATTTCCGTACCATCTTCAGCGTAGAAGATCGGAAGTGGTACACCCCATGCACGTTGACGCGAGATGACCCAGTCACCGCGGTCTTTGAACATGTTATGAAGACGTGTTTCGCCCCACTCTGGTACCCACTGGACACCTTTGATTTCATCAAGGATTTCCGCACGGAAGTCTTTGATTGAAGCGAACCACTGTGGCGTCGCCCGGAAGATGACCGGTTTTTTCGTCCGCCAGTCGTGTGGATACGAGTGTTTGATGAATGACAGTTTTAAGAGGGCGCCTGCTTCTTCGAGTGCGAGACCGATTTCTTTGTTCGCATCCTCATAGAACATGCCCTCGAATCCAGGAGCTTCTGCTGTCATGACCCCTTTATCGTCGACTGGGCAAAGAACGTCAAGACCGTACGCTTGACCGATCCGGAAGTCATCTTCCCCGTGACCTGGAGCGGTATGAACGACACCTGTCGCTTCGGCTGTGACGTGGTCACCGAGCATGACGAGTGATTCACGGTCATAAAGTGGATGTTTCGCTTTCATATACTCGAAGTCAGCACCATTGAAGACGCGTCCGACAGTTGCCTCTTCCCATCCGAGTGCTTCGATGACTTCAGGAACGAGCGTTTCTGCGACGATATAACCTTTTCCTTGGTACTCGATCCGTGCATACGTCAGCTCTGCACTGACAGAGATTCCGAGGTTTGCTGGAATCGTCCATGGTGTCGTCGTCCAGATAACAAAATGATCCGTCGGCTCTAAGATGTTTTTCCCATCCATGACTTGGAAGGCGACATAGATTGCAGCTGAACGCTTGTCTTGATATTCGATTTCTGCTTCAGCTAATGCCGATTCAGAAGAAGGTGACCAATAGACAGGTTTTTTCCCTTTGTAGATATAGCCTTTGTTTGCCATATCTCCGAATAACCGAATTTGAGCTGCTTCGAATTCAGGCTGAAGCGTGATATATGGATTGTCATAATCACCGAGTACACCAAGACGTTTGAATTGGTCCCGTTGGTGATCGACTTGCTCCAGTGCATACTTCGCACACAACTCACGGAATTCTGCGACTGTCATTGATTTACGATCAACACCGGCTTTTTGAAGTGCTGTTTCAATCGGTAATCCGTGTGTATCCCAACCTGGTACGTAAGGCGACTGGAAGCCATTCATCGATTTATAACGGACGATGATGTCCTTTAAGACTTTATTTAATCCGTGACCCATATGGATATCACCGTTTGCGTACGGAGGACCATCGTGAAGGATGAATGTTGGTTTCCCAGCATTCTTTTCCTGTACAGCAGCGTATAGGTTCATCTCTTCCCAACGTGCTTGCATATCTGGTTCACGTTTTGGTAAGTTGCCTCGCATTAAAAACTCAGTTTTCATCATCAATAAGGTTTCTTTGTAATCCATCTGACCATCTCTCACCTTTCGCTTTAAAAGTACAAAAAAAGCCAAGCTCATCCCTGAGATAGGGACGAGCTTGGCTGAACTCGCGGTACCACCCTACTAATCCTGCTCGTCAATTCGACGACACAGGACCGCTTAAGAACTCGATAACGGGAGTGAACCGGCATGGCTTACTGTTCAGTGAACGTTCAGTCATGCACTCCAAGGGGATCCCCCATCTTTTCTCGTTGCTCGGGCTTCCACCATTCCCCGATTCGCTGTCAACTGCCCAAGATGCGACGTGTCCTTGTCATTGATTTGATTTATACGACATCGTCGTCATTATACGCAACTGCCGGAACATCGTCAAGCGCTCCACGAGAAGAGAAATCAAACGCATCCCAGTCGTGGCTCGTCAACAATTCCATCTGTGCATCGATCAACACTTTGAACCGGTTGCGGTAAAGCTCGATTTTCTTACGCATCTGCTCGACTTCGAAATCCGTTCGTTGTGCCCGGCGCTGCGCTGCGTCTTGCAACTGCTCTGCTTCGCGTTCTGCTTGTTTCAGGATCAGACTCGCTTCCTTCGACGCATTCGCTTTCACTTCTTCAGCAGCTTCCTGCGCAACGATGATCGACTTATTCAATGTTTCTTCCATCGAACTGAAGTAATCGACACGTGCTTGCATATTCTGAATGACTTCCTGTTGTTGGCGATTCTCCCGTAACAACAATTCGAAGTCCTTGATGACTTGATCTAGGAATTCGTTCACTTCATCTTCGTCATAGCCGCGAAACTTTCGTGTGAACTCCTTATTATGAATATCGAGTGGCGTTAATGGCATGATGAATTCCTCCTCTACTTTTCTATTATCCTTTTAAAATACCGTATTGTAACTTGATCCGGTCTCGCTTCGTCGACCCGAGAATCGCAATCAGTTTGACACGACCTGTTCCGCGTAATGAGAGTAAATCGCCCTCTTCAAGAAGAAAACTCGGATCATCAACTACTTTATAATTGACTTTGCTTTCACCTTGCTTGATCAGCGACTGGGCCTTCTGACGTGAGAAGCCCAGCACTTCACTGACGACGGTGTCAAACCGAAGGGAACTGACGAACCCGAGTGTCTCTTCCCACTCTTGTTCCTTGACTTTCAAGCGATCTTCCGCCTCTACACGAGACAGGCGGATTTTCGTCTTCCCTGCCCGTTCGACATTTGCTTCAATATACGAGGCAACCTCATCTGCAACAGCAAACTGGACTTGCTCTTGGATGATGACGTCGCCGAATTTGGCACGTTTTAATCCGACGTTCAATAATGTACCGGTGACTTGACGATGAGACAGTTCAACGAATTTAGTAGGATAATGAATGCGATAAATAGAGATGTCAAAGTCATCCACGTTGTATTCATAATAATCTGGTGCGAGGATTGCTCGTTTCCGTTCGGCGCCTTCGAAACCGCCCTCAAAAAAGAGGGCGCATTTCGAACCGACGAGTTCTTGTGTGATCTGTTGTTCACGAGGATCTAAAAAATCCGTTAGCTTGAACGTATAGGTCGCTTCCACGTGATCAATCCAGTTTAAGACTGAATCGACGAATTCCCGCTCGCTTCCGCGATAATGATCGTATACACTCATACGAAGAAGATAGCTCGAATACCGGATTGTGCCAAATTCAAGACGAGAAAGGCAACAATCGGCGAGATATCCAGCATGCCTCCGATAGGCGGGATGATGCGACGGAAAGGCGCTAGAAACGGCTCGACTAACATCGCGAGCACTTGTCCGAATTTAGAGTCACGGGCATTCGGGAACCACGAAAGCAAAATATAAACGATCATGACATAGCTGTAATATTGCAGCAGTGTACTTAATGTACGACCAATCGCGTACATCACTTGTGAATCCATACTTACCACCCCTTATGATTAATATCATCTTCTCCAAGAAGATTCGAGATGCTACCAGCTAACTCGACGTTGTTCGGAACACAGAGGAGGGTATTCTGACTGATTGTCGTAATCGTTCCATCAAGAGCGAAAACGACACCAGATAAGAAGTTGATCATCTGTCGTGATTGATCTTTTGACATACGCTGCATGTTGACGATGACGGCACGATTCTGACGAAGGTGTTCCCCGATTTCTTGGGCTTCGTTAAAGACACGTGGTTCACTCAAGATGACTTGCGATTTCGTTTTTTTCGTCGCATGAAGCGGCACGATATTCGATTGTTTCACGCTGTCCTCCTTTTGAGCAACACTCGGGGTAGATTCCTCGTAGTACTCTTCATACTCTTGTTGCGACGTACCTCTACCTTTATTTATTGTAGCATCATTTTCATACTCGAGTTCATCTAAATCATCGCTGTTACCGAGAAATAGATTTTGCATTTTTGATTTGAAACCCATATCCCTTTTCCCTTCTTTCCATTTAAATGTGAACGAGTGTCGTTCCGATTCGGACGAACGTCGCACCTTCTTCGATTGCGATTTCAAAATCAGATGACATTCCCATGGACAATTCCGTACAGGGTGCATGAGCCAACTGTTTTGCGGCTACTTCTTGTTGCAGGATTCTTAATGTACGGAAGACCTCGCGAATTTGTTGTTGATCTTCCGTCAAAGGGGCCATCGTCATCAGTCCGATGACTCGAATCGCAGGATACTGTCCAACTTCGTGCAAGAAGGACGGTACATCCTCCGGAGCAATACCCTGTTTTGACTCCTCACCGGATACATTGACCTGAATAAAACAGTCAATCGTCCGGTTCGTCCGTTTATTGATCTCTTCCGCTAAGTGAAGTCGGTCGAGCGAATGCAACACATCGATGGCATCGATGATTTGTCGCACTTTGCGCGTCTGTAACGTACCGATGAAATGCCATGTACAAGCTGTTCGCCCGAGCGCCGCCTGCTTTTCGAGCAATCCATCTGGGCGGTTTTCTCCAAGATGGGTCACTCCGGCAGCCAATAACTCAGAAGCGACTTGACTTGAGACTGATTTCGTCACGCCAATCAACTGTACCTGCTTTTTAAATGAACTCTTTTCAAGAGCATGCTGCATTTGTTCAGTGACCCGTTGTACATTTTCAAGAATTGACATCCAATGACTCCTTTACAATCAAACTTGCGAAGCGTCCACCGTGATCACCGTGTCGATAAGAGAAATAATCCTCTGCCTGGCAATGTGTACACAAACCAGAATCCAGAACATCACCTACTCCGCACCGTTCGGCTAACGCTGCATTTGTTTTTTGTAGCGATAACATCGCTTTTCCATCTTCCTTGCGTATGTAAGGAGACTCGTCTAGTTGTAATGCATCAATGGCATCGGTGACCGGCTGGTCGACTTCATAACAACACTCTCGAATCGACGGACCAATGACCATCTGAATCGATGAGCGACTAGCTCCCGCACGTTCCATTTGTTCGACCGTCGCTTCAACGATGTTAGCGACCGTCCCACGCCATCCAGCGTGCGTATTCGCGATGATGCCTGTCGTCGGATCACAGAAAACGAGCGGCACACAATCAGCAAACAACATCATCAACAAAACGTTCGAGTCCGTCGTCACCAATCCATCTGTACCCGGAATCGCTGTTTCATAATCCAAAGCGCCGCGTCCAGAGTCAAGTGTCGTCACTTGTTCGACATGATTGCCATGGACCTGCTCCGCCCAAATCGAATTCTCGAGCGAAAGATCTAATTGCCGAGCGATGACCTGCCGATTTTGGATGACACCATCTCGATCGTCATGGACATGTAAGCCCAAATTTCCATTTTCATGTGGTGCAGCGAACTTCGTCGTAAATGCCGCCCGTACGGTTCCGGTCGGTGTATCCCATTTGATCCATTGCCCAAACATGTTCCTGCCTCCTTCGTTTTAAAAAAAGAGGCGCCGCTTACGCGACACCTCTTGGTTTAGCAGTCGTGTCACTGGAACATCGATCAACGATTATTCCGGCGAAGGAAAGATGGGATGTCCATCGTTTCTTCGACATCTGGCGCTTTAGCCGGTTCAGGATTCGAGCTGACAGGTGTCTCTTCGACTTGTGGTTTTGACTCCTCTGTTGGTGGTGGAGTCGCTTGTTTTTTCTTCAACAGATTTTTCATCATTTCTTGAGCGGACGGAATTTCGAAGTCGAGTGGTTCATTTTCGAATTCTGTCGCAATGACCGTGACGATGATTTCGTCCTCGAGGTTGTCGTTGATGACCGAACCGAAAATCAAGTTGACTTCCTCGTCTGCTGCACTTTGGACGATTTGTGCTGCTTCCGTCACTTCGTACAAGCTGAGGTTCGCACTACCCGTGATGTTCATCAGGACACCTTTCGCCCCTTCGATCGATGTCTCAAGCAACGGACTCGAAATCGCCTTCTTCGCTGCTTCCGTCGCACGGTGTTCACCTGTTGCGACACCCACACCCATCAATGCAGATCCTTTTTCAGTCATGATCGTCTTGACATCGGCGAAGTCAAGGTTAATCAAACCAGGTACAGCGATTAAGTCCGTGATCCCTTGTACACCCTGACGCAAGACATTATCCGCTTCTTTGAACGCTTCGAGCATCGGTGTGTTCCGATCAACGATTTCAAGCAACTTATCGTTCGGAATGACGATGAGTGTATCGACTTTTTCTTTGAAGTTCTGGACACCCGAAACAGCATGTTGCATCCGTTTGCGCCCTTCGAACATGAATGGTTTTGTCACGACGCCGACTGTCAATGCACCGATTTCTTTTGAAATCTCTGCAATGACTGGCGCTGCTCCAGTTCCTGTTCCGCCACCCATTCCGGCTGTAACGAAGACCATGTCAGCACCCGAAAGAATTTCTGTCAATTGCTCCCGGCTCTCTTCTGCTGCTTTTTTACCGATCTCTGGGTTCGCACCTGCACCAAGACCGCGTGTCAGTTTTGCCCCGAGTTGTAATTTCACATCGGCTTGTGACATGTTCAATGCTTGCGCATCCGTATTCACCGCGATGAATTCTACGCCTTGGACACCGTGTTCAATCATTCGGTTGACGGCGTTCGATCCGCCACCGCCTACACCGATGACCTTGATTTTTGCTACTTGGTCCATCATTTCATCAAAATGCAACATAAAAAGGGCCCCCTAATATTTTTTTACTCATTGGATTTTTTGTAGGCATTAACCAAAGAATTTCTCAAAGAAACTGCTGAATGACTTTTTCTCTTTTGGAGGCTGTTCACGTTGCGACCGGTCATCCCGAACAGGAGCAGCCTGTTCGTTAAGCAGAGCATCCTGTTCACGCCCATGGGCTACGACTTCCTTTTCTTCCGCCCGGTCAAACCCAGATTTCGAAACGGCACTACGTGAGAGTACATATCGTAACATACCCGCCGCCACTGCATATTTCGGATGACGAATACCTAGGCTAGCCGGCTGATAGACGTTGACGCTCTGCTGAAAGATGCGTTTCCCGAGCTGATCGATGCCAGGAAGTGATGAACTGCCACCGCACAGGATCAATCCGCTGTTCATATGCGCATACCCTGCTTGAGTCATTCGTTTTTGGATCATCTCGAAGATTTCTTCAAGACGTGCTTCAAGAACGAAACCGATTTCCGATTGCGGTTCAAAACGATGCTCGCCGTTGATCGTCACGTAAGAGACTTTCTCTTCCGGGTCACCGAGTGCTTCTAAGGCAACACCATATTCTTCTTTTGCGAGTTTCGCATCTTGGTATTTGCAGTTCATCTTGTACGTCAAATCGCGTGTCAGATGATCGCCACCGTATGGCAATGTCGTCGAGTAGACGAGGTCGTTCTTTTCGTAAATCGAAAGTGTCGTCGTCTCATGTCCGATATCGATGATTCCGACGCCAAGCTCGAGCTCGTCAATCGATGCGGCGATTCTAGATACCGCTAAACTCTCCAGCACATATCCAGCAAGCTCTAGACCAGCCCGTTCAATGGAACGTTTAATGCTATGTAGGATCGTCTTCGCACCGATGATAAGCTTCCCTGTTACTTCGAGACGATAACCGATCATTCCTCTCGGATCAGTGATTTCTGTTTGCTGGTCGACCGTGAAGGTCTTCGGCAGCACATCTACGACACTGAGTTCGTTCGGGATACGCATGACCATCGCTGAATGTAGGACATCTTTCACGTCATCGTCCGTGATCTCGTTGTCCTCCCCTTTGATCGACGTCATACCTTGGCAATCCTTGACTTGAATGTGTTCACCTGAAATAGCGACATATACTTCACCAATCGGCTCACCGAGTGTGCGTTCCACTTCCGTGACCGCTTGTTTAATGGCATTTACTGTTTGATCGATGTCCACGATGACACCACGCTTAACACCCGCGGATGGTGCAGAACCTTCAGCCAGAACGTTCAGTGTTCCACCAAGTAGTTCACCGACGATGAGTTTCACCTCCGATGTCCCAATGTCGAGTGCGGCAATCGTACCTTTCGTTTCCATGGGAGTGACACCTCCACTTTCATAATACTAATCCTTTTTATTCCTAATTATATTATAGGAAAGAGACAAGCTTCTTCTCGTTTAAGTCTACACTATCTGAATACTTACGAAAAGAAGTTATTGCCCGTCTTAGCGCCGTATTAGATTACGATTTGATGACGATTCGAATAATGCCTGATGAATGAAAACACATGTTTGTTCTTTTATTCATCAGCCTCTTTCGAATTCCCTATTTTTTCCCTTTATATGGTTTGAAATAGATACCGCCATCGATCGTGATCGTGCCTGTCTTCCCTTTTGGTAAAGCGGAAATGACCTTTACATACTCGTTCAATGAATTTGAAAATGCCGATGTACTGAGCAATACGGTATTCCCATCCGTCATGAACAATTTAAGACCACCCTTATCCGTTTTATCATTGGCGACGATCTCTGAAATCCGACTCCGTACTTTCGGTTCGATTTTGACGAGTTCCTTCGTCAGACGAATTAAGGACTGATCCGTAAAACCGGTCAGAATCGGTGCATCGAATAGTTCTTCCTTCGATTTCCCAGGGATGATCGTGCCATCCGCCAGTACGATCCGATCACCCGGCTTATCTTTCGCGTAGGCAATTTCCTTCTCTTCTGTCACTGTCACATGATACTTGTGCAAAAATTGTTTTTGCATCGTTGCCTCTTGAATGCCCGGAACCTTTTCGATGCGTTCCAACACCTTTTCTTCTGAAACGTTAAAGGCGTGGGTTTCATGTACGTTGATTCCTGATGCGCTCAAGATATCACTTGTTTTGACATTGATGTTTCCATCAATCACAAATTCGGCAACCCGTGAGTAACTGGACTGTAGATAAAAGACGACACCGACCAACAGACCAATCAAAATGAGGACATAGATAAGTCGTCGGTTGGCTTTCTTACGACGTTGTTCACGGATATACGGTATCTTATCTTCGAGACTGCGGACGTTTTCGTCCTCTTGCGGCCGTCCGACCGCTCTCCGTTCCCTCACGCCTCATTCCCCCTCCATACGTAACAGTTCATTTCCCTATCGGTCTTTTCCTGCAATAGTTTAGTTTTTTTGCCCTGCTAGCCGTAACAATTCATCGACGAGATCCCGTGAAGCGTGCGGCATGCCGAGAGCGAGGGCAGCTTCTGACATCTTTTGCTGTTGTGCGAGCGCTTGAACACATGCCTCAAACAATCGATCACCCGTCAGCTCTTGTTCACGAATCAATAGACTAGCCCCCGTCTCGACGAGCGATGAGGCATTGACTTCCTGGTGATTCTCCGTCACATAAGGACTTGGAATGAGCACACTCGGGAGTCCGAGTGTCGTCAGTTCTGCGAGCGTACTTGCCCCTGAACGCGAGATGACCAGTTGACTGGCCTTTAAGATGTTCGGTAAGTCATAGACGAACGGTCGCAACTGAATGCGCTCCGGTACGGAACCGACACGTGAAGCAATCGTATCGTAATGAATCTGACCGGTAACGAAGAGCAGTGACCAGCCTGCCTGTTCCACTTTCGGCATCATCTCGACGACCGCTTCATTGATGGCGGGTGCACCGCGGCTCCCCCCGTAAATGACGACGAGTGGTCGTCCCTCTTCAAAACCGAACCGTTGACGTTCTGCGAGCGGGTCAATCTTTAATTCCGCCACTTCCGAGGCACGCGGATTACCGATTAGAACCGTTTTGGATTCATTTTTACCGAAGTGGTGACCGGACCCCTTAAACGACAAGGCGACACGATCGACATAACGTGCTAAAAACTTATTCGTGATGCCCGGTAAACTGTTTTGTTCATGAACGAGTGTCTTGAATCCCATCTTTGCAGCTGTGTATAATACCGGTCCACAGACGAAACCACCTGTACCGACGACGATATCCGGTTGGAACTGGCGCAGCAGTCGACGAACACGCCGGACGCTCTTGACGAAGCGGATACCTGTTTTAACGTTTTCAAACGATAGTGATCGACGAATGCCGGAGATTTCGATTGATTCAAAGGGAATCCCTGCTCGGCGGACGATGTCTGCTTCGAGACCATTTTCCGTACCGATATAGAGAACCTCACATGGCATCCGTTGTTCAAGTTCACGAATCATAGCGAGAGCAGGGTAGATGTGTCCACCTGTTCCGCCTCCCGAGACGACGATTTTCATACAACTGTTCCTCCTACCTGGTGAACCGCACGAACGAAATGATCGCCGCGCTCTTCATATGTCTTATATTGATCCCAACTCGCTGATGCCGGTGATAAGAGAATGATATCTCCCGGTTGTGAGATTGCAAACGCGGCGGTGACTGCTTCATCCATCGTTTCAACGACTGTCGACGGATAACCGTTTTCTGATGCAAGCGCGCCAAAACGGTGCCCTGTCTCACCTAAACCAATGACATGTTTTACATGCGTCATCGCACCAAGTAATGGTGTTAAATCTGCTCCACGTTCAAGTCCGCCACATAACCAGACGACCGGAGCATTGAATCCGGATAATGCCGCCTCCGTCGCGACATTGTTCGTCGCCTTCGAATCATTATAGACTTTCCGACCAGCGATCTCTCCCACATATTGCGTACGGTGAGCCACACCACCGAATGTCCGGAGGACCTGTTGAACGTCACGTAACGCCAATTCGAACGGTTCGACGAGCGTTAAGGCTGCCAGGACGTTTTCGACATTGTGCCCCCCACCGAGAGCCAGCTCGCTTACCGGTAAGATGGCCGTTCCATTGAGTGTAATCGTGTCCTGTAAGATTTCTGCATAAGCCGGTTGACGGCGAGAGAAGGTAAGCCGCGAAGCGTGTGCCGTTTCTCCTAATTCCCTTACCGAGTCATCGTCTGCATTGAGGACGAGACGGTCTGATGATTGCATATTCTTGAAGATACGCGCTTTAGCAGCACCATACGATCCAAAATCACCATGATAATCCAGATGTGCCGGTGATAGATTGAGGAAAGCCGCCGTATAAGGACGGAATTGATCAATCCCCATCAATTGGAAACTCGACAATTCAATGACGATAATATCATCTTTCTTCGCCTGCGCTGCGATCTCGATTGCCGGGAAACCGATGTTTCCTGCCAAATGTACCGGACGCTTCCCGGTTTTTAATAATTCATGGACAAGGGTCGTCGTCGTCGTCTTCCCGTTGGAGCCCGTAATCGCTACCCACGTCGCTTCCGTGGCTTGATACGCTAGCTCCACTTCCGTCCAAATCGGGATGTTCCGTTTCAACGCTTCTTGTAACAAGTCGATCCGGTACGGAATACCAGGATTTTTAACAATGAGATCGACATCGTCGAGCAAAACAAGTGGATGCTCTCCGTAGACCGTTTTGACGCCGAGTGACGCAAGTGTCGCTTGATCATCCTCCGACGGCATACTACCATCATTGACCGTTACATCAGCACCGACCTCTACGAGATAGCGTGCCGCTGCAATTCCGCTCTTCGCCGTTCCGAGAACGAGCACTTTTTGATTGTTCCATTGTCGTTGTTCCATCGTTGAATCGCTCACTTTCTCTCTCCGTTTTTATCACATGAATAGGTAGGCGATGAACGCCATCAAACAGCTGATGCCCGCGAATGTACCGACGATCCGCCATTCGCTCCATCCGACCATCTCGAAGTGATGATGAATCGGGCTCATCTTAAAAATACGCTTTCCTGTCGTCTTAAAGGAAATGACCTGCAGGATGACCGACAGTGTCTCAATGACGAAGACGATTCCGATCAAGACGAGTAATAGTTCAAGCTTCAAGACGATTGAAAGACCGGCAAGCGCCGCACCAAGTGCAAGCGATCCTGTGTCACCCATGAAGATTTTGGCAGGATGTGCATTGAACAAGAGAAATCCAATCAATGCCCCCACTGCCGAGAACGCAAAACAGGCTGCTCCGATTTCATCGGCAATGAACCAACTGTATAACCCGAAGAAGAGAAATGTCGGGATTGCCGTAAACGATACGAGCCCATCAAGTCCGTCCGTCAAATTGACCGCATTCGAGAAGCCAACTAACCAGAACAGCGCAACGAACGGATAGATGATGCCGAAGTCGATCTGAAGATCTGTGAATGGAACGGCTAAATAGGTCGCATCACTCGTAAATCCACCGCTCAACCAGACGAACAGCAAGCCAACGACGATTTGTCCGATTAATTTTTGTTTTGAATTCAGACCGAGGTTCCGTTTCTTAACGACTTTGATGTAATCATCGATGAAACCGATCGCGCCATAAGCAAGCGTCAAAAAGAGTAATGATAATTGCGTCGTCGACAGGTCACCCATGACAACGGCTCCAAGGACGCTGACGATCATCGCCACAAGAATGACGATTCCCCCCATCGTTGGTGTTCCTGATTTCACCTGGTGCCACTGCGGACCTTCCTCACGAATCTCCTGACCGAATTTCAAACGATGCAGAAACGGAATCGCCTTTGGCATGACAAGTAATACAACAAGAAATGCAAGAATAAGACTGATAAATAATGTGATCATAGCAGACACCCTTTTTCAAAAATTAGTTTTCGTTCAGATAAGTCAATATCCGTTCGAGCGCCATCCCACGTGACGCCTTCAATAAAACAATCGTTCGTTCTCCAAGCAATGGACGCAATCGCTTTGCCGCCTCCTCGACGGTTGACGCGAACTGAATCTGGACGGACGGGTCACTGATTCCTTCAGCAATCCACGCGCCTTTCTCCCCTACTAGGATAGCATGCGAGACGGGTAACGCAATCCGCTTTCCGACGGAGGCGTGCAATAAACGCTCTTCCTCTCCCAGTTCATACATATCTCCGAGGACGAGCACACGTGTCGTATATCCTTCGAGTGCACCGACTGTCTCGATGGCCGCGTTCATCGATGTCGGACTGGCATTGTAAGCATCATTGATGATGGCCGTCTCTTCAAATACGAGTCGTTCCATTCGCATCGGGGTCAGTTCGACAGCATCGAATCCTTCCTGGATTTTTGAATCGTTTACACCCAGCGCCCGTGCAGTCGCGATCGCATAGGCCGCGTTACGGACTTGATGTTTGCCGAGTACAGGCAGGTGGAACGTCGTACCATCGAATAGGAACGCCGTACCAAAGAACGTCGCTTCCGTCGTCTCGATGCGGTACGTATTGCCAATCTGATAACCGATTTTTTCCGCTTCGATTCCTGACAGGAGCGGTTCGTCACCGTCGATGAACAGATGTCCACCTGGTTTAAGTCCTGACCGAATCTCAAGCTTCGCTTTGGCGATGCCGCTACGCCCACCGACTTGTTCGGCGTGGGATTCCCCGATGTTCGTCACAAGTGCAATGTCTGGTTCTGCTAGGTTCGAGAGAAACTCAATATCTCCAAAACCATTCATCCCCATTTCAAGTACAGCCACTTCCGTATCGTTTGGCATCATCAGGATCGTCAGCGGCATTCCGATATCCGAGTTGAAGTTTCCTAGCGTCTTATGTGTCTTAAACGTCGTCTTGAGTACACTCTCGACCATATCCTTCGTCGATGTTTTACCGTTTGATCCCGTAATAGCGACGACTTTCGGTGCAACGTGCAATAAGTATTGCTTCGCAATCTGCTGCAGAGCAGCAAGTGGTTCGTCGACTTCTAGAAAGACAACATCGACATCTGGTCGTTCGATACCTTTTTTCCATAAGGTGACGATTGCCCCTTGCTCTTTGGCACCCTCGATGAAACGATGTCCGTCGACGCGTGCACCTTGAATCGGAATATAAAGACCGTCTTCGAGTAGCGCTCGTGAATCCGTCGCAAAATGACGGACGATCCGGTCATCCTGCACGTCTACTTCTATCCATTCAGCGATCTGCGTAATTGTTAACATCCTCTATTCCTCCATTCGATGACAGCAAAAGAGGACGAATGCAAAAGTCAACGAATGACTCCTGTTCGTCCTCGTCCTCCTGTAGAAATCAGGAAACTTGCTCCACCATTACTCTTTTGGTTCAGCTAGTTCAACCGTCAACTTTCCATTTTCCTTCACTAGTGTACCAGTTCGTGCCGATTGTTTGGTTACAAAACCTTTACCAATGACGTCCAGCTTCAAATCATACAAGCTGACGAGTTTTTTGACATCTCGTTGCGACCATCCCGTCAAGTCCGGCATTTTAAAGGTGTTTGCCGTCTTCAGTAAGACACGTTCCCCACTGACGAACTCCTGACCACGTGTCGGGATTTGGGACACGACTTCTGCCCCATCTCCTAAGATGATTGGAACGGCCTCTTGTTCTTTTGCCAGGTCCGTTGCTTGACGAGCACTCTTCTTGATGTAACTCGGCGTGATTTTGGCTTTGACATCTACCGAATCCTTCTGCGTTTCCGGCTGGATGCTGCGGTATTGCAATGCTGTGTTCATGACACTTTTAAAGACAGGACTCATGATGAGAGGTCCAGAGACCGACGATTCATTTTTCGACGGCCGGTCAACAGCAATATACATGATCAACTCCGGGTCGTCCTTCGGCGCCATACCGATGAACGAGTGAATGAATTGTCCTTGAATGTACTTTCCATTTTCTGAAATCTGGGCCGTACCGGTTTTCCCGATGACACGGTAATCTTTTAACTTGTACATTTGACCGGTACCGATTTTGCTATTGACGACACCGTCAAGTGCTTCGCGGGTTGCTTTCGCTGCTTCAGCAGAGATCGGCTTACCGACGACTTCTGTTTTTGCCCGATACGGTGCTTTGTCCGTATGGTCCGCTTTCTGGATGATATGCGGTTTGACCATCTCTCCGTCTCCGGCAATCGCAGTTGCTCCCTGGAGCAGTTGCATCGGTGTAACGGCAGTCGATTGCCCCCATGAAGTAATGAGCGCATTCAACGGTTTCGACAAATCAGACTGACTGTTTACTTCTCCCGAGATGTCTATACCCGTTCGTTGGTCAAAATGAAACTTCTTAAAGTAATCTTTATAGCGCTCGATCCCAAGTTTTTCTGCCGTCAATTTCGAAAACATGACGTTCGACGAGTGATAGACCCCCTCAATCATCGGAATCGTTCCCCACCCGACATCATTGTAATCTTTGATGACTGTTCCTTTATAGTTGTAACTGCCTGACTTATACATCTCGTTCGGTCGGAAGACACCTGCATCGATGGCTGCCGCGAGCGTAAAGATTTTCATCGTCGAACCCGGCTCAAAGCGAGAGGACACCGCAAAGTTCGTAAAATCCGTCATATCACGTAAGTTCGGATTAAAGGACGGTCGATCCGTCATCGCTAGAATCTCACCGGTTTTCGCATCCATGACGATCCCCGTCGCATTCTTCGGCTTATACGTGTCGTACATTTTCTGCATTTGTTTTTCAAGTGCTTGTTGAATCCGGTGATCGATCGTCAGATAGAGATTCGAACCATCCTTCGGTTCGTTCGAGACACGAGACGACCCTTGAATGAGCGGGTTCCCGCTCCGATCCTTCTCAAAGACACGCGCTCCGTAGGATTCACTCAGCGCCTTATCATACTGCTTCTCGATCCCCATCTGTCCTTTTAAGGCGACACGACCGTTTTCCTCAGTGATTTTTTGAACGAACCCCAGCGTATCCGACAAGAAGATACCGTTCGGGTAATAGCGTTTCGGCTCCTCGATCATTCGGATTCCGGGCAATTTCAGCTTATCGATCTTCTCTTTTTGATCAAGCGTCAAATCATTTCCTTTTTTACCGAATTCGATTTGGGAACGATCCTTGTTTTCAATCAAGTATGTCTCCAGTTCCTTCACCGTCATCCCAAGAATCGGCGCAAGACCTTCAGCCGTCCGCTTGAAGTCGACGATCGTCTCGTCTGGATCTTTGACGCCACCGAGTCGGTAAATACCAATCAGATGATACGACGGCACGTTGATCGCAATCGGAGAGCCGAGACGGTCAAAAATCTCTCCCCGTTCCGCACCTAACGTTTCTTGCGACTCCCAGCGTTTTTTCTCGGCGTAGGCAATCATATCCTCACCATGGAATTGCTTCGTCGTTGCTAAGTATAAAAATCGGCCAATGAACACAAAAAAGAGAGTAGCAAATATCACCATGATAAAGGCTACTCTCCAACGGGCTTTTTTCAGTGGATTCATTTAGGAATCACCTTGATGTTCCCTTTACGCATATCAAGACCTTGTTCTTTCGCAATCTTATAAATCCGTTCCGGAGAGCTTAAGTTCGTGACCTCTAGTTGTAAACGTTCATTTTCTTTTTTGAGCGATTGTGTGACTTGATTTTCTTTTGCTAAGTCACGGCTGACGTTATACGCCTCGTTGTGTGTACTGATCGTCAAACTCCCAAATAACACCAGACCACCAATCATCGCACTGTATAAGAATTTTTCAAACGGATACAAGCGATACTTCGGACGGACGGCGACGCGACGCGCGATATCTTCCGTCTTCCGTGGCTCCTGAACAGGTTGTTGACGAACGGGTTGAACCGTTTGGACCGATTTACGAAGTGGTTCTGCCATTGGAATGCTCCTCTCAAGATTCTTTCATTTTTTCAGCGACTCGTAATTTTGCCGATCGGGCACGCCGATTGTCATCGAGCTCTTCGACGCCTGCTGTAATCGGCTTGCGTGTGATGAGTTTAAGTTCCGGCTCCATCTCGACAGGAATCATCGGTAACCCCGGTGGAAGTTCGGGAAGTGATGATTTTTCCTTGATTGCCTGTTTACACATCCGATCTTCGAGTGAATGGAACGTAATGACACAAAGACGTCCCCCGACTCGCAACAGATCGATTGCTTGATGTACTGCACGGTCAAAGACATTTAATTCATCATTGACAGCGATCCGGATCGCTTGGAACGTCCGTTTTGCAGGGTGACCGCCTTTTCTTCTTGCCGGTGCCGGAATCGCATCCTTGATCAGTTCGACGAGTTCGAATGTCGTTTCGATCGGTCGCTCTTCCCGCGCCTTTTCGATCTTGCGCGCAATTTGTTTCGAGAATTTCTCTTCCCCGTATGTAAAGAAGATACGTACGAGATCATTGTATGACCACTCATTGACGACTTCATAAGCGGAAAGTGGAGAAGATTGATCCATGCGCATGTCGAGACGTGCGTCGTGATTGTAACTGAATCCCCGTTCCCCTTCGTCTAATTGTGGTGAAGAGACACCGAGATCAAATAAGATGCCGTCTACTTTCTCGACACCATGTGCTGCCAACTGCTCTTTCAGGTAAGCGAAATTACTTTTTATCAATGTGAAGCGACCTTCATACGCCGCGAGACGTTCTGCTGCATGGGCGAGTGCGACATCATCTTGATCAAACGCGTACAGATGACCTGTCGTCAATTGCTTGACGATCTCTTCGCTATGACCTGCCCCACCTAATGTACAATCGACATAAATGCCGTCCGGTTTAATCGCGAGTCCTTCAATCGACTCCCATTTCAATACTGTTTCATGCTCAAACATGTCCTGCCTCACCTTTCACTGTCCTTAAAGGACGTTACTCTTTTTCAATGTATCATATTCTCTCCTGAAAACGTTACGAAAATGAGACAGTTTACTTGATTTATTTAACTTTTGTGTATTTTTCGCTAAAAAACCGAAAAAACCTGCTTATTTCAGCAGGTTTAAAGGAAAATCTTCAACTGTTCACTCGTGCCCGCTTCATAAGCTTGGCGTAAGTTCTGTACGAAATCAAACCCATGGTGGTTTAACCACGGTAAGACGGAATGAATCCGCTCTTGCGGCGCACCATCGGGGAGCACGTGATAGGCTGTCTCTTTATACTGCCGCGTCTGACGGTCAAATTGACGTCGATCCTCCGCCAACAGACTAGCTAGTGACTGTTCGAGTTGCTTCTTGATTTTCTCACTCTTACTCGATGTCCGCAGCAGATGATGTTCAAGCGTATGGAACTCGGTGACGAAACTATCTTTGAGCATCGCCGCTGTGTGCATGCGCCCCGTCATCTTCTCTTCTGAATAGACAGGAATCGGAACACCTGACTTTATAGCCTCCTCAAAGGACACATGAAGTTTCGCGAGACGTTTTTCATCACTATGACGTACGAGTAGTCCGCCCATACGGGGAACTAGCACCGGCATCGTCCAGTCGAGATGATGAAAGAGCGGACGTAATCGTGTCCAGTAAGCAAGTTCCCCGGGACCGCCGATGTATGCAAGTGTCGGAAACAGATAGTCCTGCATCAGCGGACGCGTCACGACACTATTTGAGAAGCGTTCCGGGCTGGCATACAGGAGTGCGATCAACTCAAGTTCTGTAAACTGCTTCCCTTGTTTCGTTTCAAATCCGTCTACCGTCGGATAAAGCAACTGGCGACCGTGATCGTCGAGGAAAAGGTGAGCTGCCTCCTCGTTTAAAAATGTATCAGGCAAGTCCTTCGTTTGTTCGATTCCTTCAGACAACGCACGTCTCAACTCGGCATTCTCTTGGATCAACCGTTCAAAAAACGGAATCTCAAGTTCCCGTACAGCGGGTGCATCAGCGTCAAAAAACAGAATGTCATAATCGACGAGTTCACCCATCAATCGGGAAAAGAACGCTCCGTAAGAGGCAGACTCCTGAACAAGCTTCTGCAAGCGGTCGAAAAGCGACCGTGTATGTTCCGTCTCCGGCATCGCTTGAAACGTCTCATGCAAAAGATCGAGAAGCGCTGAGCGGTCGAACGCGAGACGACTGACCGAACGGGCAACCGTCTCCTGAGGTGCAAGTGCGAGTTTTCGTGGCTGAAAATCCGCTGTCGGGACATACACATGATTGATTTCATCAAAATCGTGATCTTCGGTCGCGAGCCAAAATACCGGGACGACAGGACGTTCGAGTGTCGTCTCCGCCTGCTGCGCGACCTTAAGACAGGTTAAGAGCTTATAGATCGCATATAAAGGACCACCGAAGATGCCGGTCTGTTGTCCTGTTATGACGACTTGCGCCTCACCTGCACGAAGTTTTACGATGCGCTCACGAAGTCGTTGCGTCATCTGCGGATTCTGTCGTTCTAATTCGTCTGTCAATGCCGCAAGATGCGGAAAGTGGCGTTTCGCTAACAGTTCACTCCGCGACACGAGTCCACTCTCTCCGAGATGGTCGACATATGTTAAGAATTCTTCTCGTGAAGCACGATGCATCAGCGAGTTATCATCATATAAGGCTTCAAATGGTTGTACCTTCAAACAAAATCCCTTCTTTCTTACCTAACTGAGATCAACTGATGAACAGCTGATGCATACCAAGCACGAACAATACGAAATGAATCGGTAGCGCAAGTAACATGATAATCCGCCAACTATGACGGATCATCTGCCTGAAATCGACATCAAGTTGCCGGGCTCTTTGCCAGAGCGCATTCAGTGCAAAAATCAGCAGGACGGCAATGATGATCCAGCCCAGATAGTTCGTTCCCGTTAAAGCAATCAAGGCGACATGAATCGCATACAGGACGATGAACGTTCCGATATCAAGTGAATACCGAACGGCTTTCCCGTGTTTTCGAAACAGAAGTAAGAACAGAAGATACAATACCATCAGGCTGAATAAAGGAAAAATGATGAAGACCGTCACCGCGGACCCTCCTTTTGTTTAATCTGGTCGTAAAAAAAGGATAGACGAGGCGTCACTACGGTTGCCTGACGTAAAGCATATCCTAGTATCGGTTCCACTTCTGTTTGTCTACCGTACTCAAGATCACGTAGCATCGAAGAACGGTTTTTGCTCGTATTCAGCATGACGCGCTCGATTTCAGCATACGTAATGGGGTGCTGCGGAAAAATCATCTGCATCTCATCAAACAATTGACGCGCTTCCTCCCGATACGGCGTTTCTAGAAGGCGTCCGTTCTCGACACCGTAATAGGCCGTCACCGGATTGATGACGACGTTGATGAATAATTTCGTCAGCAATACGGATTCCATATCGGGCTCGCATTCGAATCGGAGCTGTTCTTGCATCAACGCTGGAATTAACTGATCCCCGTAACGGATACGTCCTTTTCCAGTATGTCGCACCTCAAACGGTCCCACCCGCATCGCCCCATGTTCGACGACACCGAATAGGGGGTGGCGCAACTGATGCTTCCACTTCAAATGGTCCATTCCATTTTGCAGGAACATGACCGGGCACGTCAGCCGCTCCACGAATGGAATCACACTTTTTATATCATACGACTTTGTCGCAATAAACACCAAGTCTTCCGACTCGAGCCGGTCAATCTGACGGACGCGTATGACAGGGCTCTCTTGTCCATCACGCAAAATCGTGCGCTTCTCATCATTTTCTTGTCGGGTATAGAGGGTGACCGCATGCTCTTCAGCTAAGTAAGACGCAAGTAACAATCCGATGGCTCCCGCGCCAATGATTCCGATATTCATCGCCTGTTTCTCCTTTCATGAAAAAAGCGACCTTAAAACCGATTTCTCGATTTGAAGGTCGCTTTTATACCGATCAATCAGCTTACTTGCTGACGATTTCTTTACCTTTGTACGAGCCACATGCTTTACAAACACGGTGTGAAAGTTTCATTTCACCACAGTTTGGGCACTCGACCATACCTGGTACACGGAGTTTGAAATGAGTACGGCGAAGACGTTTGCGTGTTTTCGACGTTCTGCGGAATGGTACTGCCATCGTTGTCCACCTCCTTGAAAAAATACACTCGCCTTTACTTCAGAAATCAGGAGTCCTGATCTTTTTTAAAGAACTGAGCGAGACCCGCGAGTCGCGGATCGATTTTTGGTTCGGTTTCCTCTGGATCTTCTTCAGAAAGAATCGTCCAGCCTTCCCCCTCAACCAACTGATTCTCTTCATCATCCCCATGCACTTGCACTGGCACATGAAGTAAAATCAATTCTTGCACGAGCGGTCGAAGATCGACCGTATTCCCGATCGGTACGTTGATGTCATCTGCTTCGTTTGAAACAGCATCGACTTCGAGCAGGAATGGCTCGATGGATTCAATCTCGAATGGATAAGCGACGTCATTTAGCGTCCGGGCATCCGGAAGCGTCATTTCGCCGGTGATCCGAAGATTGAATATTAATTGATTCGATGTAAACGATGCATTTGCACGAACGTGCACAGGTTGCACCGCCCGGATATCCGGATGGAGGGCGACTAGCTCATTGAGCTCGATCGTCTCGTTAACCTGAAGTTGACCCAGATTGCGCAATTTATTCAATTGCATCAGGGACCATTTCATCCGAATCACCTCAATTGCAACAATATGAATTATAGAGAGGACATCTTGTTTTGTCAATGTTTTTTCTTTACACTGAAATCGCTAGAGAACGAACACTTTTGGACGTCTTTATCCATATTACCGCACTTAATTCGGTTTGCAAAGGAGAAAGTTTTCATGAGGATGACAGCTATCATTTCAGAGTACAATCCGTTTCACAATGGACACTATTATCAAGCGACGACAGCACGACGGGAAACAGATGCCGACGTCATCGTCGCCATCATGAGCGGGACGTTCATGCAGCGTGGTGAACCCGCCTTTACGGATAAATGGACACGTGCCCGAGCAGCGGTCGCCAGTGGTGCCATTGATCTCGTGCTTGAACTTCCCTTTTACTTTGCCGTTCAACGCGCAGATCGTTTTGCGCTCGGCGGTGTGACAATCGCTGAGACGATCGGATGCCAGTCCCTTTCATTCGGAAGTGAGTGCGGCGACATCACACCATTTCTCCGGGCTGCCGCGGAGCAGATCGAGGAGACACCTGCGTACAAGCAAGCGTTACGCGATGGATTGACAGCCGGTCTCTCTTCTGCTCACGCCGCGAGTCAAGCCTTCAAAACCGTCTCACACACGCTAGATCTGACACAACCGAACAATACGCTCGGTTACTATTATGCCCGTGCGACGACGTCACTAGCGCTTCATACGACGAAACGGATCGGGAGTGGATATCATGACCTATCAACCGGAGATATCATGAGTGCGACTGCGATACGCGCCCATCACCAGAGATACGGTCAGTTGCTCGCACTTCCTGCACAGACGGAGAACGTCCTCACAGACGCTTCTTTCGCTAACTTCTCGTACTATTATCCTTGGATCCGTCAGCGTTTGCTGTCCACCCCACTGCCTGAACTCATCCGGATCGCTGGAATCGATGCCTCACTAGCGCCTCGTTTGATCGATGGAGCAAAACAAGCAGCGACTTTCGACGCATTCATGGATAGCGTTAAAACGCGGCGTTACACGCGGACGAGTTTACAGCGTGCGCTTGTCTACCTTTTGACTGCAACGACGTCTGAAGAGGTTGCACGGATCGAATACGACCACGTTGACTATGTCCGTCCGCTTGCTTTTAATGAACGGGGGCGCTCGGCACTCAAGAACATCAAAAACCGGATAGCTGTTTACAGTACGTTCACGAGCCATCCTTGGCTAACGAAAGAAAGCCAAGTAACAGCCGCTTACGCGCTGCCCTTGGCCCGTCATGATGCATTAGTCGAACATCGTCACTTCCCTTACTTCGCCGGAAGTTCCTCTAAATAATCAATCGCATCTTCTACTGTCTTGATCGGAACGAGCTTCATGTTCGTTCCGAGTTTTTTTATGGATGGTTTTGCTTCTTTATAATTTTCCCCGGCAGGAACAAACATGATTTCCGCTTCTGCTTCATCGGCAGCAACGACCTTTTGCCACGCCCCGCCAATCGGACCGACTTTTCCACCCTCTTCGATCGTTCCGGTACCGGCGATTTTATGACCCTTCGCTAAATCACCCGGTGTCAGTTGATCGTAGATTTCAAGCGTGAACATCATTCCGGCAGAAGGACCACCGACACCTTCGACACGAAAGTCGATGTCAGGATCCGTCGAGACGCTCGAAATCGGAAGCGGCTCATAAATGCCGAGTCCGACACGTTTGATCTCTTTTGATAATTGATCCACCCGAATCGTCGTCTTCTTGACTTCCGACTTCCGCGTGAATTGAATCGGGACGGCTGTTTTTGCCTTCTTTGCTTGAATCGTCTTCATGAAGCCATCAAACGATGCTATCGGTTTCCCGTCGACTTCCGTGATCCGGTCCCCCGCTTTCAGTTTTCCTTCGGCTGGACCACCTGGAATGACACCGGACACGTAGACCCCTTTAAAGTCGACATCGACTTTTTTATCCGCCAATTCGTAAGCCTCGACCGTCGCATTATGCTGTGCTTCTTCCATGTATAGCTTCTGACGTGTTTCATACTGTGCGTCGGACTCACCGTCGTATAGATAATCACTGACGCTCGATGTTTCTGAAAACGGCAGGAAGAGGCTTTCTACAAGAAAATAAGGGGTTGCCCGACGTTGGGCGATCGTCAGCATCATCAAATCTCCCGGCTCCTTATCGCCTCCAGATACGTCGATCAGATCTTCAGTCGACGTCGCATCGCCCGGATAAGAGATGAAATAAGGCAATGGTACGAAAAATACGATCAAGGCAGCGATGATCGCTGCTAAGGCGGGTTTCCAAGCTTTCATCATAGTTCTCCTTTCGTATATTTCTGGCGTAACGCTTCTTCGACAGAAGGCGGTACGAGATCGACGACCGAAGCCCCGTATTTGGCAGCTTCCTTGACGATGGAAGAGCTTAAGAAGGAGTACTGATTATTCGTCATCATGAACAATGTCTCGATTTGATCGTTCATCTTCTTATTGATGGATGCGACCTGCATTTCATACTCAAAGTCCGAGACTGCCCGTAGTCCGCGGACGATCGCAGTTGCACCGACTTCCGCTGCGTAATCGACGAGCAAACCGTTAAAGGAATCGACCTTGATGTGAGGTAGATGCGACGTCACATCGGCAATCAACTCCATTCGTTCCTGGACCGAAAATAAGGGTTGCTTCGAAGAATTATTCAATACGGCGACGATGATTTCATCAAAAATCGGAACAGCACGTTCGATGATGTCTAAATGTCCGTTCGTGATTGGATCAAAGCTGCCTGGGCATATGGCGATTCGTTTCATACGTGGTCTTCCTCCACTTCCGTGAATTCGTATAACGTGATTGAGATGACAGCGGAATACCGAAGTCGACGCACGACTTCAAGCCGTCCGATCCGGTCCGGTAATTCAACAGCAGAATCATGTTCACAGACGATGACACCATTGTCCGTTAGCATGTCGTGCTGTTCTATGTACGTGACATGTTCTGTCAACCGTTCTTTCGCATAGGGAGGGTCTAAATAAATCAATTTAAACGGTTCCCCAGATGCTAGTTCAGCTAAAGCGACGGCGACATCTTTTTTTAAAATACGTGCCTGTTCTGTATAGCGCGTCATCCGCAAATTCTCCTGAATCGTTTGGACGGCTTTATAGTGTTGGTCAACGAAAACCGCTTCCTCACACCCTCTTGACAGCGACTCGATGCCAAGACCGCCGCTCCCCGCGAATAAATCCAGGGCTCGTCCTCCATTGAAGTAGGGACCGATCACGTTGAATAATGATTCCTTGACCTTATCCGTCGTCGGTCGTGTCTGGTCCCCCGGTACTGCCTTTAGCCGTGTTCCTTTTCGTTCCCCTGAAATGACTCGCATTTCCTTCATTCCTTTCAACAAAGAAGCGACGAGGATGTCCTCATCGCTCCTTGGATTATGCTTCTTCTGGCAATTTCCCTTTTTTGTTCGCGAACGTTTCTGTAATGAACGGTCGTTCCGAACGCTTGATCGATTCGACGAACGGGAGAGTCGAAATGACTTCCATCACCTGTTCATGCTGATCCAAATCGACATACAGATGAACGTACCGCTCACGTTTAGACGTAAAGTAGACGTTCCCGTATCGGCGTAACTGCCGGGATGCCTTCATCGCATTGACATAGACGATGAGCCCCACTCGTTCCTTGATCACGCCAGTACCCCCTTCATCTTCGTTATCCGCTACAACTGCAGCTGCCACCGGTCGAACAGCCTCCGGCACATCCTTGATCGAAGAATGGATTCCCCGTCGGCACCTTGATTTGCGGTGACACTTCCCCGGCGAGTTTCAGACTGATTTGTCCGAGTAACGTCTCGAGTTGTTTTTCTGCTTTCTTGAACTGTGCGACTTCCTCTTGTAAATCAAGTCGCCGCTTGACTTCGTGGACCTTTTTCGTGATCGTCTGATAGTCAGGGTGATAGCGTCCGAATCGTTGTACGAGTTCGTAATCCTCCTTGACTTGATGAAAATCGCGAATGACGGCTTGTGCCTCTGCTGACTCTTGCTGTGCTTGTTTCGCACATCTATATGCTTGCCCCGTTTCACTTTGAGCGAGAGATCGAATGAGGTCTTCCGCTGCGTTGATGAGGTCAATTGTCTTATCGGTATATATCACAACGAATCTCCTCCTTAACTTTACCATCTTATCATAACATTTCTCTCCCTCCTAGCCCGTTGAATTGTGTATAATTTGTTCAGAAGGAAGGAATGAACTTTATGCAACTGCTCTCTTTTAATATGTTCCGGACGATTGGAATCAAGACGGAACACGCCAAATCGGATTATCATTTTGATTCCCTGAAAAAAATCGAACAGGCGGACGTTGTCCTGTTCCCGGAATATTGGCAAATCCACTCCATCATCTATGGAATGAAGAAGCCGATTTTCCCATCTGCTGCTACGTTTCACTTGGGTCACGATAAAATCGAGATGACGCGGATTTTCCAGACCGTCATTCCGGACAATATTCCCCGGACCGGTATTTACGGAAAGAATGAGTTCACGATCGAACGTGTCTTGCGTGAATTTTCGTTTCCGTTCGTCGCGAAGACGGTCCGGAGTTCAATGGGACAAGGTGTCCATCTGATCAAAAATGAAGCGGATTGGAAAAAGTACACGGATACACACGAGACGTTCTACATTCAAGAATACATTCCGAATGAGAAGGACTTACGTGTCGTCGTCGTCGGTGATCAAGTCCTTGCTGCGTACTGGCGCGTCGGTGGTGCTCAGTTCTTAAATAATGTCGCGCAAGGTGGTGTCCTTGATTTTGATGATGTGCCACAAGAGGCAATCAACTTCGTGCTCGCTCTTGCGAAACAGCTCGATATCGATCACGCCGGTTTTGATCTCATCATCCGTGACGGACAGTGGTACGTTCTTGAGTTCAACGTCTTCTTCGGTGGAGAAGGACTCAATCATCTTGGTATTCACGCACCGGATACGATTCTTGAATATGTCGAACGAAAATATGGAAGTTCATGAATTCTTCAAAATGACTTCACATCTTTTACGTCATCGTTTCATTCATTATGGTATGATAGTTTGGAAAGACTAGTATCTACTAGCAAACTGGGGTATAGGGGGATTCAAACATGAAGTTTGAACAATATGGTATCGAAGGCAAGGAACTGAAGTTCGGTCTTCTTGAAACAATCATGGACCATCATCGGTTCGTTCGCGAAGGACAATGGGATTATGAACGCGCGATGTATGACATGAAATACGAAAAACAATCGACAGGTGAAGTATTCTACCTGCGTGTTCCTGTCTATGCGATCCAAGGTGAGATCGAAGACCGCCATGCTGTCGTCCGGATGATGACACCACTTCTCGGGAAGCACTACTACCCACATGGTGTTGAATACGATGAGACGTTCCCACCGGAAATCGTCAAAGATTGCGAACGTCGTTTAGCGGCACTACTTGAAACACTCGAAAAATAAGCGTATGTCGTAGAGGTCCATCACGGATCTCTATTTTTTTATGACCAGTTTAACGAAAAAGCCGGCAATCTCGTTTTCTTAACGAAATCACCGGCTATCGATCCGATTGTTATCGTGCAACGAATTGCACGTACGAGACGACATCATTTCCTAGTTGAAGACCGAGTTGCTGACGGACATGATGATAGAGGGTATGAAGTGATGTCGCCGGGGCATCCACCTTTACGCTGAAGGCGATCTCCTCACGGTCCATTCGTTTGATCCGAGAGTGGTTGACACCATAATCCTCGATCGCACAAGCTAGCAACTCTTCGATGGCTTGAACGGAGATGATGACATCTCCTTGCAAGTACTCTTCATAAGTCATCTCATCTCACTCCTTTGCTAATTGTTTGACCGAAGACATGATTTCCTCTAAGTCAACCGGTTCATCCGGCGTCTTCGCCATGGAAGAAATCGCCCGTACTTTATTGTCGCGGTCCAAAATGAACATTTGTGTCCCGTGTGTGACTAGACCACTCTCTGCTTTCGAATAATAGAAGTTCAACTGACGCGTCAGACGATCGATGACGACTTGATCGCCCGTCAACACTTTCCACCCTTCCGGATTCGCTTCGAAGTTCGAAGCATACTGCTTCAAGACTTTCGGCGTGTCCACTTTCGGGTCGACTGTGACAGCGACAAGTTCTACGTCACTTCCATATAAATCTTCACTCCGGAGTTTCTTCTCTAGCTTCCGGTAATCGTTGAGCGTTAACGGACAAATATCAGGACAGTTCGAGTAGAAGAATGTCAGGACCTTCACCTTACCATCCTCAGAATCGAACGTTTTGCCGTCAACGGCATTCGTCAATTCAAATTGTGTCGGTTCTGCGATGACAGGTAACTTTTCTTTCATGAAGAAATAATAATACCCGCCGGCTGCCGCAACTAAGATGAGGACAACGGCAGCGACCGTCAAGTAACTATTCTTTTTCAAGTTGGCTCCCCCTTAATGATTCCAGATTGCCCGGAATACGTTCGTCGTCTCGCCTGGATCATAGACGACATATAACAGACAATACACGATGACACCCGTGATGGCTGTCAAAAACCAGATGATTGACGCAACCGGTCCGATTTTACGGTGACGTGCAAAGTTCTTCTTGTACGCGTGATAGAGCGCCATCAATCCGAGTACCCCACCTGACGTCGCGAGTAGGATATGGAAAATCAGAAACCCGGTATAATACGGCTTGACCGATCCCGGACCACCAAACGCTGTATTCCCGAGTAAAATCGTCCGCAAAGCGTACATGATGAAAAACAGCAAAGCAAGTGCAGCAGCAATCGTCATCACGGTCTGATGGGCCTTCATGTTGCGACGGGTTTGAGCGATCAGGAACCAGCCGATTGCTACGAAAATCGCGCTGATGACAATCAGCGACACACAAATCAACGGCAAATAACTCATGTTCTAACTTCCTCCAATTTAATCCGCTTTTGGTGTGAAGGACATACCTTCATCCACGGCAGTACTTTTCGAGCGACGTACCCATGTAAAGAAGGTCAATCCGAAGAACAGACCGTACACGAGCTCTTGACCAAGCTTCATGAGGACACCACCAAAGCGTTGATCCTCGAGAAGATCATCTGTCGTACCAAGTAATCGTTCCAAATTCAATCCGCTTAAGTCATTGTTCGGTAAACAGTAGGCAAGAACTTTTGCGAACGTCGCCGGATCCTGATACGCCTGGTACTGAAAACTTTGACTGAAAATCATGAATGCACAGGCCGGTGTCAATAACACACCGTTCGCTACGATATAGACCATCTTCTTCAAGTCAGACAAACTGTCGTCCTCGTTGACGGGTGCAATGATCGGATACCACATCGTCATGCTCAGGAAAATCAAGGTTCCGTGGAACAGACGGTGTACGGTATAGTTCGTCAAGACATAATCAAAAATGAATGGCATATGATAAAACGTAAACAAGGCATTAAAGACGACAAGTGCGATCAACGGCTTGATGAAGAAGCGCAGAATCTTTCCAAGATACGGTGTATCGAACAGACGCTTATAGAGCCACTCTGGTATCGCGATCAACAAGAGCGGTGGTGCGACCATGTAAACGAACACCATCTGCAACATATGTGCAGAGAATGTGATATGCGCTAATACATCTAACGGACTGCCGAAACCGATATAAAAAACGAAAAGTGCCGCGAGCATCGAAAATTTTTGACCAAGCGTCGTTTCCGACTCATCCGGACGACGTAGTTTTTCCGTTACGACAGCATACAGGATATAAAGTCCAATGAGTATCAACGCATAATATGGACTCCATAGGACGGTCCACTCGAATTGTGAAAGTGCTCCCCTTAAATTGCCTAACATATTTCTTCACCCCGTTCCTTTCTCTTACAAACTAAGATTACCGTTCCCCTATTTCATTGTAAAGGTTTCTCATAAAACGATTCCAAAATAAAAGACCATCCTGCTAAACGTTAGCAGAATGGTCACATTTCTTACCAGATCAATAGACGAAGTGTCGCAACGATCGTCAAGGCGACGAACACACCGAGACCCATCATGACTTTGATCCATGTGTTCCCTTTATTGTTCATATGCATGAACATATAAAGTTGAAGGTAAACTTGAACGATGGCCATGATGATCAGGAAACCACCAGCTGCCCAGTGCGGCATGAGCTCTGCCATGACAGCACCGAACGCGATGAGCGTCAAGACGATCATGAGCGCGAAACTGATGAGTTGCAGTTGTGTCTCGCGACTACGTTCCGCTTTCATCTCTAGTTCGATTTGATTACGCGTAAGTTGTGGTTCGTGTTTTTCCATCTTATTTCACCATCCCCATGAGGTAGACGACTGAGAAGATAAAGACCCAGACGACGTCAATGAAGTGCCAGTAAAGACTTGAAACATAGTACTTCGGCGCGTTCACGACCGTGATGCCACGGTTCCAGTTCCGGATGAGAAGCGTCGAGATCCAGAGAAGACCGAATAAGACGTGCGCACCGTGGAATCCAACGAGTGTATAGAAGGCAGAACCAAATGCACTCGATGTGAATGTGTGACCGATGTGGTAATAGTGGTTGAACTCATAAATCTCACCACTCAAGAAGCCAAGACCGAGAAGCAATGTGATGATGAGCCAAAGCTTCATCTTTTTCACATCGTTACGTTTCATTGCCATCATTGCAAGAACGCTTGTCAATGAACTCGTCAAGAGAAGCATCGTCATGATGAAGACGAGACCCATCTCGAAGATGTCGTAACTGCGTAACCCGTCTTTTGCACCAGAGTTATGAAGTCCGATGTATGTCCCGAAGAGGGAGGCGAACAGCGTCGTCTCTCCTCCAAGGAAGAACCAAAAGGCTACATACTTATTCTTACCCTCAAGTGTTGCTTTTTCAACATGATCCGGAATACCCGTGATCGGGTTGTTTGGTACTGAATGATGACCCATCTTACTTCGCCTCCTTTTCTGCTTCAAGGCGTAGATCTTCTTCAACGACTGATTTCGGGATGTAATATCCTTCATCGTCGATCCAAGAACGGAAGAACATCGCGATGAATGTCATCGCAAGACCGATCAAGGCAATGATCAGACCAACAGTTCCGTAGTCCAGACGAAGAATGAATCCAAGACCTGCAAGGAACAGACCGACTGACATGACGAATGGCAAGATCGAGTTGTTCGGCATGTGGATATCGCCGACTTCTTCTGAAACAGAGACTGTTTTGTTACCTGCCATTTTTTCGAGCCAGTACGTATCCAACCCTTTGACGAGTGGAATTTGTGCGAAGTTGTATTCTGGAGTCGGCACGGGAAGTGTCCACTCAAGCGTACGACCGTCGCCCCACACGTCGCGTTTTACATATTCTTTCGACATCAATGCCGCAACGATCGAGATGACAAGGATAATCGTCGACACACCCATGAAGGCTGCACCGATTGAAGACAGTAAGTTCATTGTTTCCCAGCCTTGGTTTGGCAAGTACGTGAAGACACGACGTGGCATACCTGTAAGACCGAGAATATGTTGCGGGAAGAACGTCAAGTGGAAGCCGATGAAGAACAACCAGAATTGAATTTTTCCCCAGAATTCGTTGAGTTGTTTCCCGAACATGAGTGGGAACCAGTAGTACAGACCTGCGAAGAGACCGAAGACGACCCCACCGACGATAACGTAGTGGAAGTGGGCTACGACGAAGTAACTGTCATGGTACTGATAATCGGCAGGTGCTACCGAAAGCATGACCCCTGTCATACCACCAACAAGGAATGATGGAATGAAGGCGACCGAGTAAAGCATCGCGACCGGGAACGTCAACTTCCCGCCCCATAGTGTAAAGAGCCAGTTGAAGATTTTGACCCCTGTCGGTACAGCGATTGCCATCGTCGCTACTGCGAAGATTGCGTTTGCCACTGGTCCAAGACCAACTGTGAACATGTGGTGGACCCATACCATGAATCCGAGGAAACCGATCAACATCGTCGCAAAGACCATCGTCGTGTAACCGAAGAGACGCTTACGAGCAAATGTAGGAATGATTTCAGAGAAAATACCGAATGCCGGTAAAATCAAGATATATACTTCCGGGTGACCAAAGATCCAGAAGAGGTGTTCCCAGATGACGATGTTCCCGCCCGCTGCCGGGTCAAAGAAGTGTGCTCCGAAGAGTCGTTCGAACGTCAAGAGGAACAATCCAACCGTAAGCGGTGGGAATGCGAACACGATCAAGGCAGACGCAACGAATGCTGTCCATGTGAAGAGCGGCATCCGCATCAGTTTCATACCTGGTGCGCGCATGTTCAAAATCGTAACGAGGAAGTTGATCCCCCCCATAAGTGTACCGAAACCAGAAATCTGTAACCCGAGTGAATAGAAGTCAACACCGAGTGACTCTGGTACTGTCGAGAGTGGTGCGTACGCTGTCCATCCTGCGTTTGGTGCAGCCCCGAAGAACCATGAAAGGTTCAGCAGAACACCACCGAAGAAGAATAACCAGAAACCGAGTGCATTCAAGAATGGGAACGCAACGTCACGTGCCCCGATTTGAAGTGGTACTGCGGCGTTCATGTATCCGATCAACATCGGCATCGCTGCCAAGAAGATCATCGTCGTACCGTGCATCGTGATCAATTGGTTAAAGAGTTCACCGCTGACGAAATCGTTCATCGGTTTAATCAACTGAAAACGAATCATTAAGGCTTCTACGCCACCAACCAGAAGGAAGAACAATCCAGAGATGATGTAGAGAATCCCGATTTTCTTATGGTCGACTGTCGTTAGCCAGTCCATGATGCCGCTTTTTTTCTGCGGCATACCCATAGTATGTGTCCCCACTATGATTCCCCCTTAAAAAATTATTGGAGCTTTTTGTCCAATAGATAATCTGCCAATTCGCTCAATTCTTCATCGCTGATCTGATCTTCAGAGAATCCAGGCATTTTTGTACCTTGTTTCTCTTTCTGAGGATTGCGAATCCATTTTTCGAGGTTTTCTTTATCATGATCCAGGTAACCCGCAATCCGTTGACGATCACCGAAGTTCGTCAAGCTAGGAGCGACTTTCCCGCCACCATGACAGCTGAGACAGTTCTGGGCATAGACTTGCTCACCAGTCGTCCAGTTCTTTTCGTTCTTTTTGTCGAGTTGCTTCGTTTCTGCTTCTTTAGCAGACTTCATGTCTTTCAACCACTGATCGTAGTCATCTTGTTCCATCGCAATGACTTTAAAGTCCATCAATGCGTGAGAAGGACCACACAACTCGGCACATTTACCGTAGTAAGTACCTGCTTCTTTTGCTTGTAACCACATTTCGTTATCGAGTCCTGGGTTCGTATCCGTCTTCCCTGAAAGTGCCGGTACCCAGAACGAGTGAATGACATCTTTAGACGTCAAGTTGACAGCAACGCGTTTACCGACCGGGATGACAAGTTCTTGTCCTGTCGAAACACCTTTGTCCGGGTATTCGAATTCCCACCAGTAGAGGTTTGCTGTAACGTTGATTTGTTCGTTTTTCTTCGCTTCTTTTGCATCGGCGAGTTCAACCGTTGTTTTGATCGTCGGAATTGCAAGAACGATCAAAAGAAGGATTGGAATGACTGTCCAGATGATTTCAAGCGTATGGTTCCCTTCGACTTGCTTCGGAACCGTGTTATCACCTGATTTACGACGGAATTTCATAAGTACGTAAATATAAATGACGGCTACGATCGCAAGGACGAACAACATGACCCACAAGCTGAGCTTGATGATCTCAAGTTGCATTTCAGCGCCTTCTCCGCGAGGCTGTAGCGCAGACAATTCCGGAATTCCACAACCTGATAACATAAGTGCCATCAAGCCGATTGGAAGAAGCCGGAAGAGCATTTTTACTGATTTTTTCACAACCATCCCCACTTTCTTTGTCCCCAATTTTGTCTTTCGTAATGGTGTACGTGAATTATGTCAAATCGTTTAGAGAGAAACGAGTACGACCGTCACGATCCAAGCCGTGAAATAAAACAGTGAGAAGAAGAACATCTTCGACGCCCATTTAATCTCGGCTTGTTCATCTTGGATCTTCAGACCTTTCAGTCCCATATAGAGCCAATATCCACCAAGCAACGCCATGACGATCATGTAGATGATGCCATAGTGCGCTAAGAGGAGTGATGATGGAATGAGTACTGCAATCCACCATACAATTTGTCGTTTCGTGATCGCAAAGCCGTTGACGACAGGTAACATCGGGATACCGGCTGCCCGGTACTCCTCTGTCCGGCGCATTGCGAGCGCAAGGAAATGTGGTGGTTGCCACACGAACATGATGAGGAATAAGATCCACGCATCGATGTGAAGCGTCGGAGTGACTGCCGCAAATCCAATGATTGGTGGCACAGCTCCTGATATACCACCTACGACTGTATTGATCGTGTGTGTCCGTTTCAACCACATCGTGTAGATCACGACATACACGAACGAACCGATCAATCCGAACACTGCCGCCACATGGTTAACGATTAACAACAGAACCGTCCCGACCGCAAGAATTCCGAGTCCGAGTGCGAGAATCCGCTGTCCATCCATTTTCCCAGTAACGCTTGGTCTTCCCATCGTCCGTTCCATCTTGTAATCGATGTCCCGGTCAATGTAGTTATTGAGGTAACAACTTCCGGCAATGACTAACCCACTCCCGAGAAGCGTCCACAGTAACATCCATTTGGTTTGCCATAAGTACAACAAGACATCATCCGTCATGTATGATGCCGCTACGACATAACCTGCGAAGACCGTAATCAGATTGGCACGGACGATCCCCATTTTTGCTAGGGTAATATAGTCCTTGAATGTCGGCTGATCGGTTTGCTCGATCGCCATATCCAGTGCCTCTCCAGTAACTTTCGCCATGCTGTTCCCTCCTTTTCACCATCTGCTTCCGCTCAGCACGCAGGCTTCACGTAATTTCTTCACAGAAATAACACAGACATGCCACGAAACGTCCTTTTCTCTATAAAAGATACCACATATCGAGGACCGTGACGTATGAAAATACTTTCGACATAATGAACAAAATGTGAAATCTATGTGATTTTCATCACAGTTCACCATATTTACCTAATACTAGAATAGCGTTGTTCTAAAAGATTGCAAGCGTTTCGGGACTTTTTGTGCGATACTAGTGCTATGGAAATCCATGTATTTCGTATTTTTTTAGAAAGGTGGTGTCCAAATCTTGAATCGAAAGCTTTCGATGTTTTCAGCCTTCGTCACGTTCACGATGATGATCGTTCTGCTGATGGGCGGAACAGTCACAAAAACGGATTCGGGGGATGGCTGTGGAACGGATTGGCCACTCTGTCACGGGGAACTCATTCCGACGAACCCAAGTGTCGAAACGATGATTGAATATAGTCACCGCGCAGTGACTGGAGTCGTCGGACTCTTGATCATCGCCTTATGTCTCTGGACACTCGTAGCCTTCAAGGACCGACTGGACACGAAGATTTTCGCATTTCTCGCTTTCATCTTCATGTTGATTCAATCGATCGTTGGTGCTGGAGCTGTCGTATGGCAACAATCGGATCTTGTCATGGCGCTACATTTCGGTATCTCCTTGATTTCCTTTGCCGCCCTACTGATTTTAACGATATTGATCATGGAGCGTCCCGGTCAAGAGTTCAGGGAATCGGTCCCAGCATTCTTACGGAAGCTCTTATACGGTCTGCTTGTCTACACACTGATCGTCGTTTATACAGGCGCTTATGTCCGACATGTCGGTGCTACATATGCCTGTGTCGGCTGGCCCGTTTGCTCCCAACCGACGCTGACGTTCGAAGCATGGGTGCAAATGATTCACCGGATCATGGCAGGACTCTTATTCTTGTTCACCTTGTTCGTTCATTTCACTGCCATTCGATTAAAACACCGGACGACAAAAATCGGCATGGCATTCGCGACGTTCTTCATCTCGTGTCAAGTCGCAACAGGTGCTTGGATCGTCCTTGGAGGGCATGCAACGTACGTACCGCTCCTCCACGCCTTCTTGATCACGTGTTATTTCGGCGTCTTGTCTTACCTGACGTATCACGCCTTCCGAACACGTAAAGCCAATAGCCGTCTCCAGTAAGATACAAAAAGGATGCTCCTCAGGCGAGGAACATCCTTTTTCATTTGAATCGCGCAATGGCACGCTTTCGGGCTTCATCATGTGCGACGATCGGTTCCGGATAACGATAGTCTTTCCGTTGCTCCTTTGTCGGTTCATGAATATACTGCTTCGACAAATCCTTGATTTCCGTGACATACGTTCGGATGAAATCGCCATCCTTATCGAACTTCTTCGATTGGGTCGTCGGATTGAAGACACGAAAATATGGAACGGCATCCGTTCCGACCGATGCTGCCCATTGCCAACCCCCTATATTGGACGCTGCTTCATAATCAACGAGTTTCTGCTGGAAATATCGTTCGCCTTTTTGCCAATCGATCAACAGGTCTTTCGTCAGGAACGACGCGACGATCATCCGCAGACGATTATGCATCCATCCCGTCTGATTCAATTGACGCATCGCCGCGTCGACGATCGGATAGCCGGTCTGGCCATCGCACCACGCCTTAAACCCAGACTCGTCTTCCTCCCACTTGATCTCACGGTATTGTGTATTGACCGCCTGGCGCTTTGACTCCGGGAAGTGCATTAAAATCATATAATAAAATTCACGCCAGATGAGTTCCGCAATGAATGTCTGCTTCCCTTTTGACTCGTTCGCCTCCTGAACGTCCGCATAAACGGTCCGAATTCCGATTTCACCAGTGCGTAAGTAGCGCGAGAGTAAACTCGTACCGTCAACAGCAGGAAGATCACGATTCTCTTCATAGGCCCCAAGGGACTGTTCGACGAACTTCTTCAAACGCTGTTTCGCTTGCTTTTCTCCCGGGTGGAAAGTAGCTTCGGATCGGGCTTTCTTGAAATAGTTTGTGATGAAGCTATTATCATGTTGACGTTTATGATAATGATCCCGCAGCGTTTGCCACTTCACATCATAGGGAGCGGGAATTTCCTTTTTCATGAACGCATTCTTATATGGCGTAAACACCTTATAGAATTTCCCGTCCTGCTTTTTAACGTCATGCGGGTGAAGCAAATGGCGATCCAATAAACGTTCGGTCTGACGATCTCCTCGCTTCTTGATGATTCCCTCATCCCGTGCCTTGAATGGTTCGACATACTCCGCATTGAACAGTAGAATGTCCGCATCATCAATTGCTTCTAAGAATGCCTGTTCATCACCTTCGATGAAGCGGATCGGCATGTCTTTTTCTTTACACGTATCAGAAAAGACTTCAAGTGCCTGAAAGAAATATTGTTGTCGTGCTTCGTATTCCCCGATGTAGTCGGGATTGAGCCAAAAGACGAATTCCACCGACGCCTTCGGATTTTCTTGTACTAATTCAACGGCACGTGCCAGCATGTGGTTGTCTTCTAGTCGAAAATCACTTCGAACCCAACAGATAATGTTCACTTTTCTCAACTCCTGCTTCATATTGAATGAAAAACAGGCAGCCCGCCGAGCGTGCGCCTGTTTTTCGTTGTCTTATACGAATTCAATCAGTAAGTCTTGGCTGGCGATGGCTTCGCCTTCCTTGACATGGACCGCTTTAATCTCACCATCTTCCGGTGCTTGGATCGTCGTTTCCATTTTCATCGCTTCCGTGACGAGAAGTTGTTCCCCTTTACGGACGCGCGTTCCTGTCTCGACGAGTACCTTCAGGACGCTACCCGGCATCGATGCACCGATTTGTTTCGCATTACTGCGGTCGGCTTTCGGACGACTCGACGAGCTCTCCTTGATGCTGATATCCTTCACTTCGACTTCACGCGGAACACCGTTCATCTCGTAATAAATCGTCCGCATCCCATGGTCGTCCGGCTGACCGATTTGAATCAACTTAAGATAAAGTGTTTTGCCTCGTTCGATTTCGACTTCAATCGTTTCACCAAGACGCATGCCATGGAAGAACGTATTCGTATCGAGGACAGAAACATCCCCGTATCGACCGACATATGAACTGTAATCCATGAAGACTTTCGGATAGAGCGCATAAGCCAAGGCATCGAATTCCGTGACCGGACGCTCGAGTTTTTCGAACAACTCATGTTTGATGGCATCAAAGTTCAGCGGTTCCATCATTTTACCCGGCCGTTCCGTCAGCGGCGCAACACCTTTCAAAATAGCACGCTGGATGTCTTGCGGGAAACCGCCCGGTGGTGTTCCGAGTTCCCCTTTCATCAGTTCAACGACAGAATCCGGGAAATCAAGTCCGCGTGCCCGGTGCAGGACATCTTCTTCCGTCAGATGATGTTGAACCATGAAGAGCGCCATATCGCCGACTACTTTCGATGACGGTGTGACTTTGACGATGTCACCAAATAACATGTTGACGCGCGCATACATGTCTTTGACTTCTGACCAGCGATCCGCAAGTCCAACCGCTTTAGCCTGTTGTTGCAAGTTCGAATATTGACCACCCGGCATCTCATGGTCGTAAACCGTCGGATTCGGCGCAATCATGTCAAGTTCGAATGCTTGATACAGATGACGTACGTCCTGCCAGTAATCCGAAATCTGTTCAAACTTCTGTGCTGATACGAGCGGTTGACGTGGATGACCACTTAGGGCATGAATCAAGCTACCACCCGCTGGCTGACTCGTCAGTCCCGACATACTTGATGCCGCGACGTCTACAACGTCAACTCCCGCATCAATTGCACGTGCATACGTATAGATACCGTTGCCACTTGCATCGTGCGTATGGAGATGGATCGGAAGCGATACCGCATCTTTGAGCGCTGATACAAGTGCATAGGCCGCTTCCGGTTTCAAGAGACCTGCCATATCCTTGATCGCAATGATATGGGCACCGCTTTCTTCGAGTTGTTTTGCTAAATTGACGTAATACGGCAAATGATATTTCGGACGGTTCGCATCGAACAAGTCGCCTGTATAACAGACGGCAGCTTCCGCGATTTTCCCCGTCGGTAAGACTGCATCGATTGCTAGTTGGATCGACTCTGGATTATTCAGACTGTCGAAAATCCGGAAGACGTCGACTCCTGCTTGGGCTGCTTCCTTGACGAACGAATGAATGACATTGTCCGGGTAGTTCTTATAACCAACGGCATTCGCGCCACGCAGCAACATCTGAATCAGGACGTTCGGCATCTTTTCCCGCAACTTCATCAGACGAACCCAAGGATCCTCAGACAAGAAACGGTACGCAACGTCAAACGTCGCCCCTCCCCATGCTTCGACCGAGAACAGTTCAGGTAGCAGTTTTGCTTCCGCCTCAGCGATGGCAACAAGATCCTTCGTCCGCATTCGTGTCGCAAGTAACGACTGATGAGCGTCACGGAATGTCGTATCCGTCAACAGAACGTTATTTTGTGCTGCCAACCATTTCGCGACGGCTTCCGGACCTTCCGCATCGAGAATCGCTTTTGCTCCCGGTGTATAATCTGCCGGAAGATTTTTTGGGATTCGAACGTCACGCGCAAGCGGCTTATCCAATTTTCCGATTCCCGGGAATCCATTGACGGAAACCTCTCCGATGTACGTCAACAGTTTTGTTCCCCGGTCTTGGCGTTTCGGGAAGATGAATAATTCCTGTGTATCATCAATGAATGATGTGTTGTAATCGCCGCTAACGAACGCATGGTGCTTCAAGACGTTGCTTAAGAACGGGATATTCGTCTTGATTCCGCGAATCCGGAATTCACTTAAGTTTCGGCGCATTTTCGCGACCGCTTGATCATATGTCAAACCATGTGTCGAGATTTTAACAAGTAACGAATCATAATACGGTGAAATTTCTGCTCCGACATAGGCATTCCCACCATCAAGACGTACACCAAAACCGCCTGGTGAACGATAGGCTTTAATTTTCCCTGTATCCGGCAAGAAGCCGTTCTCCGGATCTTCTGACGTAATCCGGCTTTGAATCGCAAAACCTAGCATCTTGATCTCTTCTTGCTGTGGAATGCCGACGAGATCACTATGTAACGATTCGCCTTCAGCGACACGAATTTGTGTCTGAACGATATCGACGCCCGTAATCATCTCCGTGATCGTATGCTCGACTTGGACACGCGGATTGACTTCGATGAAATAAAACGATTCATCTTGCGTGACGAGGAACTCGACCGTCCCCGCGTTCTCATATCCGACATGTTTCATCAGCGTGACGGCCGCGTCACAAATCTTTTGGCGTCCCTCATCCGAAAGTGTCACACATGGAGCGACTTCGACGACCTTCTGATGGCGGCGTTGCACGGAACAGTCCCGTTCAAACAAATGAATGATGTTTCCGTGTGCATCTCCAATGATTTGGACTTCAATATGTTTAGGACGTTCAATCAGTTTTTCGACATAAATCTCATCCGATCCGAATGCTTTCAAGGCTTCTGACTTCGCCCGTTCAATCATCTCTGGAAGTTCTTCTTCTGTTCGGACGACACGCATCCCGCGTCCACCACCACCAAGTGATGCTTTGACCATGAGTGGATAGCCTGCTTCTTTAGCAAAAGCATAGGCTTCTTCGATTGACGAGATTGGACCATCCGTACCTGGAATGACAGGAAGACCGGCTTCGATCGCTGTCGTCCGCGCCCGTACTTTATCCCCGAATTTGTACAAATGCTCTTCTTGCGGTCCGATGAAGATGATGCCTTCTTCGCGGCAACGTTTCGCCAGCTCAATGTTCTCGGACAGGAACCCATACCCCGGGTGAATCGCATCACATTCGGCTTTTTTCGCTGTTGCGATGATATCTTCAATGTCGAGATAGGCTTCGATCGGTTTTTTCCCTTCTCCGATTCGGTACGCTTCATCCGCCTTGTAGCGATGAAGGGATCCCATGTCCTCTCGTGAATAAATGGCAACGGTACGAATACCGAGTTCTGTCGCTGCACGGAAAACGCGAATCGCGATTTCCCCGCGGTTTGCTACGAGAATCTTCTGGATTTTAGTCAACTGATGCTCCCCCTTTAGTTAATGAACTCGTGGCACTCATCGAACGTGCTGTCTGCACTTCCTTATGATATGCCACCCGATATTTGTTTTGCATGGAAATGTTCGCCATTACACCAAGCATCGTACTCATGACGAGTAACGATGACCCACCGTAACTGATGAATGGCAAAGTGACACCTGTCCCGGGAAACAGACCGGACATTGCCGCAATATTGATACATGTCTGGATGAAGATGATGCCTGAAATACCGAGAGCAAGCATGCTTGAGTAAATCGACACACAGCGATTCGCGATGACTGCCCCTTGAATCATCAAGTAGAATAAAAGACCTAAGACGACTAATACACCAATGAATCCAAGTTCTTCCGAGATGATTGACATGATGTAGTCGGTTTCAGGTTCTGGTAAATAACCGTACTTCTGAAAACTATTCCCGAGTCCTACTCCGAATAATCCCCCGTGTGCAATCGATATGACGGAGTTGATGAGCTGATATCCCTTCCCTTCCGCATCAAGAAACGGATTTAAACTGGCCTGAATCCGTTGCATCTGATTATCGGAAAAATTGTTCCATGCGTACAAGAAGATGAGTGGTACGGTGACGACACATAACATGATGTAACCACTCGGTAATCCAACTGCGAATAGAATCATCGCCGTGATGAGTAAGAGAATGAACAACCCGCCGTCATCCGGTTGCATCCGAATGATGATTGCGTAAGGTGCAAGTAATACGACCATCGGAATCAAAATCCAGTCCGAGAAACTAAGTAAAATCCGTCTCCCTGGAGACGTCGCCGGAATTTGACGGTGGATGAAATGATGAACGATGCCAATCACACCGTCCATTTTCCCTTTATGCTTTTGATCAAAATAGCTGGCAAGACCGACGACAAGCACGAATTTGCATAGCTCAATCGGTTGAATCAAAAAGATTCCGAAGTTCAGCCAAGCCCGGGCTCCGTTCAAGGGAGCGGAAAAAAGCGTCGCCATCAACATCAACCAGGTAACGGCATAAAGCAATAAACGCATGACGGGTCCTCGAAACACTTCATGATTCACTTGTGAGACGAATAAAAACAAGAAGATGGCCATCGCATCGAACATCAGTTGTTTTTCGAAGAAGGACGTATTCGCGTAATCGCCGCCGTTCCAAACACTCGCACTGTAGACCATGACTGTACTGATCGCCATCAGGATGAGCATCGTAAAGAACAATCTATAGTCAAAAAACGCTCGTTTCTCTTTAAACTTCGCTAGCATATGTACACGTCCTTTTTTCATTTTCTATAAAAAAATACCCAAACGCCGCATTTCACGTTTGAGTAGAAAATCAGCACGTCTCCGCATCATGTAAATCAGATAATTGCTGTTCAAGTGATTCGAGTAATCGTTTGCCTTCTCCCGAATCAATCAGTTCCAGACGTACCGCGAAATCAATCTGACGGGACAATCCGAACATTTGTGTATCCAATACTTCCTCGTACAGAGGACATTGTGGCATCGTTAAATTCGCAAGCTGGACCTCGATCAACCGGCGGATTTTTTGTGCATCCGCTTCTAGTAGCTCAAGAGCGCGCTGGCGATGAACTGTCTCGATTTCAGTTGACAATCCAATCCCTCCTCATCAAATGACGCGTTCCTGTTATAGCTAAACTTTACCTTACTTTCGCCAACAATTCAACGTTTCGGTATAATGGATTTGTTGGACTCACACATTTAGGGGGTAAAGAAAAATGATTTTTCCGATTAACGGTAAAGTACGGCACCAGTTGACGATCGATCCGACCGTCTGGATTTTTGATGAACGAAAGGTCGCTGTCGAGAAAATCGGGCAACCGGCAGATACGAGTGAACAAGAAGCATACTACGCAAAAATGGGGGCTGCGTGGGATAAAGGGATCATGGAAGGAAGTCGAACGGATCATAATCGTCCGATGACGCGTGCTGAAAAAGAAGCCGCACTACAAGGTTCTTTTGCGATGTCGCTTGCTCCATTCATCCGAAATGCCGAACTCTTACCGGATGCAACCGCCATTCGGTTTGAAGGGGAAGAAATCGTAGAAGTGCCGCTTGAACAACTAAATGACATCTATCTACAATTCTCAAAAGACGGCAAAGTATTAACAGATGGACCGGTCTACCTGTTGCACGGACAACAGGTCATTAAATCCGTTCACACGGTCACCGTCCTATAAGGAAATGAAATCAAAAAACGTGGTGCGCCTGAATGGACGCACCACGTTTTTTGGGTTAGAGCAAATCGGCTGCAAGCCGTGCCAGATTGGACCGCTCTCCTTTGACGAGCTTGACGTGTCCCGTCATCTTCTCGTTTTTAAGTCGTTCTACCGCATAGGAAAGACCGTTAGAGTATTCATCCAGGTACGGATGGTCAATCTGTTGCGGGTCTCCGACTAACACGATTTTCGAGTTTTCGCCGACTCGGGTCAAAATCGTCTTGACTTCATGTTTCGTCAAATTCTGCGCTTCATCGATGATGATGAATTGCCCCGGCATGCTCCGGCCACGGATATACGTCAACGCTTCCAGTTGAATCGTCTTCATACCAGCAAGGATATTCCCCAGTTCATCTCCCGACCCGGTATTGAACAGGTGTTCGAGATTGTCATAGATCGGTTGCATCCACGGGCGAAGTTTTTCTTCCATCTCTCCCGGTAAATAGCCGATGTCATTTCCCATCGGTACGACCGGCCGCGCCACGACGAGTTTTTTGTAACGGTGCTCGTCTTCCACTTGTAATAGTCCTGCTGCGAGTGCGAGTAACGTTTTCCCGGTACCTGCCTTCCCGACGAGTGTGACAAGCGGTACATCGTCCCGAAGCAATAACTCAAAAGCCATCCGTTGTTGCACGTTTCGCGGAATGACACCCCAGACTTGATCAACATCAATCGAGAGTGCCCGGATGATCGGTAGTTCTTGATCGACGACGGCGATGGCGGAAGCCTTTGACATGTTACTTTTTAAGATGACGAATTCATTCGGTTGTACCTTTTCTGGCAATACGTCAACAGAAAGTCGTTTATCCTGATAAAAAGCGTCGATGTATTCCTGATCGACGGAGACTTCAATGAATCCTGTATAGAGACCCGTCAAATCCGCAATATGGTCGGTCATATAATCTTCAGCGACCAATCCATAGGCATCCGCTTTGACCCGTACTAAAATGTCTTTTGAGACAAGAATGACGTCCCGAGGTGTCGCTTCTGCCTGTTGTTCGCGATGAATCGACCAGGCGAGTTCAATGATTTTATTATCATTCGATTCATGCGTGAACGGTGAACCCTCATGGATGGAATCGCCGATATCAACACGTAGAATACCACCATTCCCAAGCGGAACGCCTGCATGGAGTTGACCCGTCTCGCGCAATTGGTCTAAAATCCGGGCTGTTTCTCGTGCGTTTCGCCCCACTTCGTCCATATTGCGTTTTTTTCCATCCAGCTCCTCCAGTACGATCGCCGGAATGACGACATCGTGTTCTTGGAACTGAAACAGAGATAGTGGATCATGTAGCATGACATTAGTATCGAGTACGTATATTTTTTTCATTCCATCGTTCGCCCCTTTAGAGTCGAGTTTGTGATGAATGTGATCCTTTTAAGATGTGATGGACGGATTGATCCAACCGATCAGCCGCTTTTTCATCGTATGTCTTTTCGATGCGCGGCTGTTGTGTGATGGCTGCTCCGTAAAACAGGATATCGCGTACTTCTTCGACACGTCCTTCATAAAAGGACAATGGAATGGGTAGTTGCTGTTGCGGTGTAAAACTTTCGACATCCGTACAGGTTAAACTGTACGTTGATTGATCTGCAAAGAAAATCAAGGTGAAGACAGGATGTTCTTTTAATGTTGTGACCAGGTGCGAATCAGCTTCAATTGCAAAGCGGATGGTGTGCGTGTCGACCGCATGGACCCAACTGATTGCATGGGTAATCGGCCAATGTTTGGATTGATCGTGCGTAATCAGAAAAACGAGTGGTAGCTGTGATAACGCGTCCACCTGTTGCGGACTGAGCTGCTGCTCAACTTTATTTGCCATGACATCACCCCCTCTATGACTTAGTGATGATATTTCGAGATATACTTCTCGATTCCCTTTTTTACATCTGAATAATCTTCTAATATGATATACTAAGAAAAAAAGGGAGGACCTGACATGCGAGTGAAATGTACGATTTGCGATAAGCGTGAAACGATTGATGATTGGTCCTTCACGGCGAAGCGGTTACGCAATAAACCAGTCCGTGTATACTTGTGCGACGAGTGTCGATTGCGCGTAGAAGAACGGACTCTTAAACGCCATGCGTCTGGGCAATTTCATCTCTACCCAACTTGGGAAACGAAACGAAAACACTGGTAAGTAAAAGGTCTGCGGGAATCTTCCCTGGCAGACCTTTTGGTGTTCATCGTTCGATTCGAATCAATCGATCATCATTTGCGGATGGGTTCCCTCTCCCATCCGTATTATTCGTAATATAGTAAATCGACGTTCCATCAATCCAAACATCACGGATTCTTCCTTCGTTTTCAACGATGGTCTTGACCTGTTTCGTTTTTAAATCAATCGCTTGTAATCGCTGACCGACGAGTGTCGCAAAGTACAATGTACCGTCTGCTTCCGCGATCCCACTCGGTGCAACGGATTGCTCCCCTACTTCATACCAGGGTGTCACGAGACCTTCCGCCTGTTCCTTCCCTTCAATCGTCGGCCATCCATAATTCTTTTGCTCGATTCGATTGATTTCATCGTGTCCACTTTGTCCATGTTCGCTCGCATACAGTTGATCATCGACGAAGACGAGTCCCTGTGGATTTCGGTGACCCATACTGTAGACATATCCTTTTTGATTGCCACTGAACGGTTTTCCTTCAGGAGTAATGCGTAATATTTTCCCTGCAAGCGAATCGATATCCTGCGCATTTTCAGGGTTTGCTGCGTCTCCTGCTGTCACGTAGAGCGCACCTTCAGGTCCCCATTCCAGGCGTCCCCCATTATGAATCGTCGCTCCCGGAATGTCATCGAGCAAGACACGCTCCTCGACCCACTCATCGCCCTCTTCCTTCACCGCAATGACACGGTTTGTCGCCTGTCCTTCTTTTGCATACGTATGATAGATGTATGCCGTCTGATTATCTTTGAATTCCGGATCAAGCACCATCCCTAGCAATCCGCCTTCTCCTTCAGCAAGAACCGCTTCCTTCAACCGTAAAGGCATGCGTTCATAGTCATCTTCTGTTCCTTTGACGATCTTCCCTTCGCGTTCCGTGATATAGAACGTCTCTTCTTCTCGAATGATGTTCCACGGTGCCTGAAGCTCTTTGAAAAGAACTTCTGATTGAACAGAAGCGTTCTGTTTCGCTTCGTCATTCGACGATTGCTCATTTTTTGTATCCGTTGGCGGTTCCTCAGAACTTTGACTGCATCCTGCCAATCCCCCCGCTAACAGCAGGGGTATGATCCATCGTTTTTTCATGTGTTTTCCCCCTTTTAGTATTCCTGTTCCCCTTACTCTTTAAATCATGCATCCGAATTGGCTAAAAAAAAAGAACGAACCTCCGAAGAGATTCGTTCTTTTGATTCATGACATGCTTCCTTCAAGAAGCTGTCCGTTCACGTTCACGCTTGACCATCCACATCCGGAAGCGATAAATACCAAGTACGACGACCATCGCGAGGAGTACTTCAGGAATCGGCCATGTCCAGAAGACAAGCGTCAATGCTGCCGAGAAGACGGCGAGCAAGAGATAGACGATTAGTGATTTCCACCATGCCAGTTCCTTAGCAAATCCTAACTTAAAGACGACAAGCGTCAAAATAACGACAGTAATCATTAAGGCGTTGAATCCCGCTCCGATGTTATTCGGATCGCTTCCGATACCGAGAAGCTTCGCGATGAACGGAATATCGTATTTCGAGAAATCAGAAGCAACGGCAGCTTGTGCAGTCATTGCCAGTCCCCCTATTCGTTCAAGACTTAATCTTTACCTAGACGACGACGTTTTTCTTGCTTTTCACGTTCGTTCTTGTTCAAGACCTGTTTACGGAGACGAACCGATTGTGGTGTGATTTCACAGTACTCATCTTCGTTCAAGAATGTCAACGACTCTTCAAGTGAGAAGACACGTGGACGTTTAAGAACGTTCGTTGAATCTTTTGCAGATGCACGCATGTTCGTTAATTGTTTTGCTTTAACGACGTTGACAGCGAGATCGACATCACGGTTACATTCGCCGATGATCATACCTTCGTATACTTCGATACCAGGCTCGATGAAGATCGTTCCGCGGTCTTCAAGAGCTGAGATCGCGTAAGCAGTTGCTTTACCTGTTTCGATCGAGACCATGACCCCACTGCGACGACCACCGATATCCGCTTGGATGAACGGACGATATTCTTCGAATGTGTGGTTCATGATTCCGTATCCGCGTGTAGCAGAAAGGAATTCGTTACGGTAACCGATCAAACCACGTGAAGGAACGATGAATTCCATTTTTGTTTGACCGTTGTCCATTGTTTGCATGTTCGTCAATTCACCTTTACGGAGACCGATCGATTCCATGACAGAACCTGTGTACTCTTCCGGTGTATCGATGACGACACGTTCGAAAGGCTCGACTTTGACGCCGTCTTCTTCTTTGATGATAACTTGCGGTTTTGATACTTGGATTTCGTATCCTTCGCGGCGCATGTTCTCGATCAAGATCCCGAGGTGAAGTTCCCCACGACCAGAAACGATCCAGCGGTCCGGTGAGTCCGTGTTTTCGATACGGAGTGAAACGTCTGTCTCGAGTTCTTTTTCAAGACGCTCTTCGATTTTACGTGAAGTAACAAGATCCCCTTCACGACCAGCGAATGGCGAGTTGTTGACGATGAATGTCATTTGAAGCGTTGGCTCATCGATACGTAATAATGGGAGTGGATCAACGTGTGAAGTCGGGCAAACCGTCTCCCCGACGTTGATGTCTTCCATACCAGCGATCGCGATCAAGTCTCCAGCTTTTGCTGTTTCAATCTCAACACGTTTTAGACCGAAGTAACCGAACAACTTCGTAACGCGGAAGTTTTTCGTTGAACCGTCAAGTTTTGACAGTGAAACGCTATCGCCGACTTTGATTTCGCCACGGAAGACACGACCGACACCGATCCGTCCGAGGTAGTTATCATAGTCAAGCATCGTCACTTGGAACTGAAGCGGCTCCGATGTATTGTCGACAGGTGCTGGTGTGTGTTCAAGAATCAAATCAAGAACGTTCGTGATCGTATCTTCTTGTTTATCCAATTCAGGTTCGAATGAACTTGAGCCGTTGACTGCCGATGCATAAACGACTGGGAATTCGAGTTGATCTTCGTCAGCTCCAAGGTCAATCAAGAGATCAACGACTTCGTCGACGACTTCAAGAGGACGGACCATCGGTTTGTCAATTTTGTTAACGACGACGATTGGTTGGAGTCCTTGCTCGAGTGCTTTTTTCAAAACAAAACGTGTTTGTGGCATACAGCCTTCACGTGCATCGACGACGAGGATGACGCCATCCACCATACGCATGATCCGCTCAACTTCTCCACCGAAATCGGCGTGTCCTGGCGTATCCACGATGTTGATGCGTGTGTTCTTGTAGTCAATGGCAGTGTTTTTCGCAAGAATCGTAATTCCACGTTCCCGCTCGATGTCATTTGAGTCCATTGCGCGTTCTTCGACTTGTTCGTTCGTACGGAACGTACCAGACTGTTTCAAAAGCTCATCGACTAAAGTTGTTTTACCATGGTCAACGTGGGCGATGATCGCAACGTTGCGTAAATCATTTCGTACTAATGTTGTCATAGGTGTGTACCTCTTTCTATTCATTTAAATAAATCTTATCATACTTTCGGTCAACTTTATGAGTATAGCACAGGTAGAGTCCAAATTGGCAATGACTAAGATTCAACATCCGTCCGAAAGCCTTTTCATTATGCTACATTCGCGCTACACTGTTAACGTACTCACGGATAGAGGGGGAAAATACATGCGTCTGCTCTTTTTATTACTCGCCATACTTGCCGTAGGGTCGATGGCGGCCATCGGCATTTTCATCGCTGAACAGAATGTGCCGTTGACGATCGCCTCTGTCGTCTTGATGATTGTTGCAATGGGCGTCGGTTTCGTTCTAAAGGCACGTTTGCGCAAACAGGCTTGACCTCAAAAGGTTCCTTTCGTCTAAAACGAAAGAAACCTTTTTTGTTAGTCCTGCTTCTGTTGAACGAATGTCAACACGTCCTCAACGAACGTTTGACTTCCTGCTAAAACGCTTGTTTGATCAAGAAAAGTCATCGGTTCGCCGGTAATTGTACCGACACGTCCTCCGACCTCTTCAATCAGTAACTGACCGGCAGCATAATCCCATGGCATGTTTCGCATCGTAATATACCCATCAACGCGTCCCGCAGCCGTCCATGCAAGTTCAAGGGATGCTGCGCCGATTGCCCGTACACCTACTGCATGTCGGACAAGCGGCGCCAGGCGTTCCGTATCAATTCGCCGGTTCGGCGTTACCCACGTCGCATTCATGCAAATGATTGCCTCTTTGACACTTCGTTCTTCCAGTTTCGGTAATCGGATTCCGTTTTGATACGCTCCCTGTCCTTTAATGACATGAAACAGTTCGTCTGCCATGACGTCATACACAAATCCATACCGCAATTCACCATCCACCATGACGGCAATCGAAATCGCAAACATCCGTTTTTGACGGATGAAGTTCATCGTTCCATCAATGGGATCAACGAACCAGATCGTCCCGGAAAGTGTATCGGGACGCGCGATTCTTCCTTCTTCTCCATAAATATGATGGACGGGATACCGTTCAAGGATTCCTTTAATCAATAAATCTTCAACCGATTGATCAATTTCCGTCACGAGATCACTTTTACCGGTCTTTTGTTCGATATGATAGGATCCATCGATGTTCTCACGTATATACTTCCCCGCTCGTTTAATCAAATCTATCGCATCCAACTCGATTTGCATCTCACTTCACTCCTCTATGATCATTTCCAGCTTCTTCTATAGTAACAAAAAAAGAAAACCAGCGAATGATTCGCTGGTCGAAGGATTCGTATTTTATTATAAGGTAGAAATGAGAACGTTGAAATCAGGCTTCAAGACGTACCATTTCTTGGCGATATTTTTCAAGACGCTCTTTACTTGCGTCAACAGCTTCTGCGTCACTTGCCACCATGGCATCATGCAATGTAGCAAGCTCATAATCGATTTCAAGACGCAGTACAGGAATGCGTTTTTCTGCATCTTTTCTTTTGTATGCTTCTATCACTTGTTTCACAGTAACCACACTCCTTCGCGGGATAAACAGAGGTTTAATTTGTCAGACAATTGCGACTTATTAGTGGATTGAATCTATAATAGTACGATTCAACTTAGATGTAAAGCATCTAATTTTAAAAAATACAGTTTCACATAGTTGTAAGGACAACGTCTTGTATGTACTATATAGCCGCTTCCTTTCCACTTTAAACAATTGTTGATCATTTTCCGCACATTTCCAGTTCCATTCTATAGAAAAGACTCCCTATTCAAGATAGGAAGTCTACTCCATTAATGGCGGGATTATTTCTTCATTCGAACAATCGGACTGTCCTGCTGCTTCGCTTGTTTCATCGTGCGATAACTGGAGCATCCTGTTTCTTCAAAGTAAAACTGATCCCATTGCTTCTCCTCGGACTTCGAGGTGACGATGTGTTTAAACGTTCGATACGCATCGAGCAGTCGCTGCCGATCAACACCTGTCTCATACGCCTGTTCGACTAGATTAAAGAAGTCGATGACTTTTACGATTTCTTCGGTCGACCAATCGGAATTGAGCGGATAATTCAATGCCATCATTTCCACTTCCTTTCTGCACTTTTCTATTTTACACGGAAAAGAAGCATAAAACAGTTGCAACCGCCTGAAAACTTGTTATAGTTAGCTTGTTTGATTGTATTTTTATTCGGTTCTAAGGGGGGAAATCTGGTGCAAACAAAAAGCTTAACACAGCTCGATACACCTTTATTCGATGCGCTACTTGCGCATGCGAAACGTCAACCAATTCAATTTCATATTCCCGGTCATAAAAATGGTCAAGGAATGGATCCAGCCTTTCGATCGTTCATCGGTCAAAATGCGCTCGATATCGATTTAATCAATATCGCTCCTCTTGATGATCTCCATCATCCAAAAGCCATCATTAAAGAAGCTCACCAACTGGCAGCTCAAGCCTTCCATGCGGATGATACATTCTTCTCTGTTCAAGGAACCTCAACGGCAATCATGGCGATGATCATGAGTGTCGTCGGTCCGGATGATAAGATTCTCGTTCCTCGGAACGTGCATAAATCGGTGATGTCAGCTATCGTTCTTTCTGGTGCGCACCCGATTTTCATCCATCCTGAGTTTGATGAGACATTCGGTATTGCACATGGCATCACACCAAGCGCCGTAGAACGGGCTCTCTCACTTCACCCCGATACAAAAGCGGTCCTTGTCATCAACCCGACCTATTTCGGCGTCGCTGGCGACTTGGAGAGCATCGTCAAGCTCGCCCATGGTAAAGGTATTCCGGTTCTCGTCGATGAGGCACACGGTGTCCATATCGCATTTCACGAGGACATGCCATTGTCCGCAATGCAAGCAGGTGCCGACCTCGCCGCGACAAGTGTCCATAAACTTGGTGGATCACTCACAGGTAGTTCAGTTCTGAACGTTCGCCGTGGACTCGTTTCGCCGGATAAGGTCCAAGCGGTGCTCTCGATGTTGACGACGACATCGACATCCTATCTATTGCTTGCTTCTCTTGACTGTGCACGACGTCATCTTGCGATCAATGGGGAAGCGATGAATCGTCGGGCGCTCGAACTTGCGACACGGATGCGTTTCGGATTAGCGAAGCTGCCTTATCTTGCGGTCTTCGGTGAATCGGATTTGCATTCGAGTGCCACGTTCGCCTTCGATCCGACGAAAGTGCTCGTTTCCGTCAAAGGGCTTGGCGTCTCCGGTCATCTTGTAGAGGAGTTCTTACGCGATGAGCACCGCATTGAAGTCGAACTATCCGATTTGAATAACATCCTCGTCATCATTACGTCTGGTGATTCGGAAGAGACGATTGATGCATTCCTCCATGCGATGTCGTTACTGGTAGCACGTTATCAACATAACGGTGCTGAAGCGACGGATCACTCGATTGTTCTTCCGGACATCCCAGCGCTTGCGCTTAGCCCACGTGATGCGTTCTATGAAGAGACAGAGACGATTCCGTTAGTCGATGCGGTCGGTCGGATTTCAGCTGAATTCATGATGGTATATCCGCCAGGTATTCCGATCTTCATTCCAGGTGAAATGATTACAGCCGACAACCTTGCCTATATTAAAGAAAACATCGAAGCCGGTCTTCCGGTCCAAGGTCTTGAAGATCATTCGCTTGAGACGATCAAAGTCATCCAGCAATCGAATGCAATTCGCTAAAGACTAGAAAAAGCAGCAATCCTTACGAAATGAGGATTGCTGCTTTTTCTCATTCTCCATATTCATCATTTGGGGAACATGGAATGAATGCCGCCAATGCTTCACCAACCGCTTCGACATCATCCCGTTCAATCGCAAATGTCCGGCTTAACACTTCCTCGTTCAACACATCCTGTTGATCGAGTAACGCCGACTGACCACCGGTTAAACTGATGACGAGTACTTTCCCGAAGAACTGTCCTGTACAGACGACAGCAAAATCATAGCGGGCATGTGCAGTCGTCCAGCCGATGAAACGGACCTTATCCATTTCTGAAACGTAATAGAGCTCCTCCAAGGCAGTCACGGATGCCATGTGCGTCCACCCTCTCCGTTTTTTTATCCTTTTCCTTTTTTGAATCAAGACCAAACAAAAAAACACCTCATACACGGTCGGCTCCCCGTGCATGAGGTGTTTCATAATTATTTAATGATGTGGATCGGGCTACCGATCGCCACTTCAGCAGTTTCCATTGCGATTTCACCGAGTGATGGGTGCGCGTGGATTGTGAGTGCGATATCTTCAGCAGTCATACCAGACTCGATAGCGAGTCCCATTTCAGCGATCATATCAGAAGCGCCTGTACCAGCGATTTGCGCGCCGATCAAGAGACCATCTGATTTACGAGTGATCATTTTCAAGAAGCCGTCTGGCTCGTTGAGTGCAAGTGCACGACCATTCGCAGCGTAAGGGAATTTAGACGCGATGTAATCGAGTCCTTCTTCTTTCGCTTGCGCTTCCGTGTAACCGACTGTCGCGAGTTCTGGGTCTGTGAAGACGACCGCTGGAATCGCGCTGTAGTCGAGGTATGCAGGGTGTCCTGCAGCTGCTTCAGCAGCAATTTTAGCTTCGAATGAAGCTTTGTGTGCAAGTGGTGGTCCTGGAACGATATCACCGATTGCGTAGATGTTTTCGTTCGAAGTACGGCACTGATCGTCGATTTCAACAAGACCGCGGTCGCTGACTTTGACTTCTGCCATTTCAAGACCGAGATCGCTTGTGTTCGGACGGCGACCGACAGTGACGAGGACATAGTCCGCTTCAACTGTTTGTGCTTCACCGTTGACTTCGAATGTTACTTTTACGCCGTCTTCCGACTCTTCCACACTTTGAGCAAGTGCTTCGTTGTGGATCGTGATGTTCCCTTTTTGTTTGAGCTTTTTCTTAACGACTTGCGTCATAGCAGGCTCAAAACCAGAAAGGATATCTTTTGTTCCTTCAAGAATGACGACTTCTGTATCGAAGTTCGCATACGCTGTACCAAGCTCCATCCCGATGTATCCACCACCGATGACGATGAGTTTTTTCGGGATTTCAGGAAGGTTCAATGCGCCTGTTGAAGAAAGAACGCGTTTCGACCATTTGAAAGCTGGAAGTTCGATTGGAGTCGAACCTGTCGCGATGATACATTTCTTGAATTTGTAAGGAGTCGAAGAATCTTCGTTGATGATACGGACTGTATCTTCTGATTGGAAGTACGCTTCCCCAACGACAGTCTCGACTTTGTTCCCTTTAAGAAGACCACTAACGCCGCCAGTCAATTTGTTGACGACAGATTGTTTCCAAGATTGAACTTTCGAGAAATCGACAGTTGCATTCTCAGAAGTGATTCCCATGTCGCTTGAACCTTTAGCATGCTGGAAGTTGTGTCCTGCAGTGATCAAGGCTTTTGACGGGATACATCCAACGTTTAAGCAGACACCGCCGACGTTTTCACGTTCAACGATTGTGACTTTCATACCGAGTTGCGCGCCGCGGATTGCAGCAACGTAACCACCAGGGCCAGCCCCGATTACGAGTAAATCTGTTTCTTGTGCGAATTCACCTACTACCATTGCTTATCCCTCCATGATGAGAAGTTGTGGGTCGTTCAATAGACGTTTAACTAAGTTAAGCGCATTTTGTGCAGTTGCACCATCGATGAGACGGTGGTCGAAGCTGAATGAAAGTGCAAGAACTGGTGCAGCAACGATTTCGCCGTTTTTAACGACTGCTTTTTCAGCGATACGGCCGATACCGAGGATTGCCACTTCTGGGTGGTTGATGACTGGTGTGAACCACTGACCGCCAGCAGAACCGATGTTAGTGATCGTGATTGATCCGCCTTTCATCTCGTCGCCAGAAAGTTTACCTTCGCGTGCTTTACCAGCAAGATCGTTGATGTCGTCAGCGAGTGAGAAGATCGATTTACGATCTGCATCTTTAACGACTGGTACGACAAGACCGTTGTCCGTATCTGCAGCGATACCGATGTTGAAGTAGTTTTTGTAGACGATTTCTTCGTTGACATCGTCGATTGATGCGTTGATAGCTGGGTATTTTTTAGCAGCAGCAGTCAATGCTTTGACGACGAACGGAAGGTAAGTCAATTTCGTACCTTGAGCAGCCGCAACTTCTTTGAAGTTTTTACGGAGTGCTACGAGGTTCGTAACATCGACTTCGTCCATGAGTGTTACGTGTGGAGCTGTATGTTTCGAGTTAACCATTGCTTTCGAAATCGCTTTACGGATTCCTTTGATTTTCTCGCGTGTTTCGAGTTCAGGTTGAGCAGCAACATATGGCTTAACTTCTGTTTTTGGTGCAGAAGCAGCTGCAGCTGGTGCTTTTTCTTCTGTTGCTGGTGCTTCAGAAGTTTGACCACCGTTTGCGAATGCATCGATGTCTTCTTTGACGACACGACCGTTGTCTCCAGAACCTTGGACTTCACGGATGTCGACACCTTTTTCACGTGCATATTTACGGACAGAAGGCATTGCGATAACGCGTTCTGATTTATGGATTTGAACCTCGTTCGGTTTATCTTCCACTTTTTGATCCGTATCTTGAACGTCTTTCGCGTTGTCTTCAGCTTTTGGTTGCTCTGCTTCTTCAGAAGGAGCAGACCCTTCGCCTTCGACTTCGAATGAGATGAGGACGTCGCCTACGACAGCTACGACACCTTCGTCCACTTTTACATCTTTGACCGTACCATCAACTGGTGATGGGATTTCAACGACTGCTTTATCGTTTTGTACTTCAAGAAGAACGTCGTCTTCCTTGACAGTGTCGCCCGCTTTTACGAACCACTTTACGATTTCACCTTCATGAATACCCTCACCGATATCCGGCAATTTGAATTCAAATAAACCCATTTGAATATGCCTCCTTTTAGTTCACTCTTCTAGTCGATTGTTATCTGTAAAAACGGAAGCAAGGAGAGAATGGACCCCTCTCCTCTTTTCCGGATTGCTCTTAGAAATTGTAGACAGTTTTGACTTTCTCGACGATATCTTTATGATCTGGGATCCAAACGTCTTCCCCTTGTGCGAACGGGAAGATTGTATCTGGTGCAGCAACACGAAGAATCGGTGCTTCGAGGTCAAGGATGGCACGTTCTTGGATTTCAGTAGCGACCATCGCAGCGACACCCGCTTGTTTTTGTGCTTCTTGAACGACGACGACACGGTTTGTCTTTTTAACAGACTCAAGAATCGTATCGATATCGATTGGGCTGATTGTCATCAAGTCGATGATTTCGACGCTGATGTTTTCTTTTTCGAGCTCTTCCGCTGCTTTAAGTGAAGCGTGTACCATCGCACCGTAAGTGACGATCGTCACGTCTGTACCTTCACGTTTTACATCTGCTTTTCCGAGTTCGATTGTGTAGTCGCCCTCTGGCACTTCACCGCGGAATGAACGGTAGAGTTTCATGTGCTCAAGGAAAACGACTGGGTCGTTGTCACGGATTGACGCGATCAAGAGACCTTTTGCATCGTAAGGTGTTGAAGGAATGACAACTTTAAGTCCTGGTGACTGAGCCATGAGTCCTTCGAGGTTATCTGCGTGAAGTTCCGGTGTCTTAACACCGCCACCGAATGGTGAACGGATTGTAACAGGTGCACTGTATGTGCCGCCTGAACGGTAACGGAGACGCGCAAGTTGTGCTGCGACTGAATCGAAGACTTCGAATACGAATCCGAAGAATTGGATTTCCATGATTGGACGGAATCCTGTCAGACTGAATCCGACAGCAAGACCACCAATACCTGATTCCGCAAGTGGTGTATCGAAGACGCGGTCTTCGCCGAGCTCATCTTGAAGACCTTCTGTCGCACGGAATACCCCACCGTTTTTACCGACGTCTTCACCGAACAAGAGAACTTGTTCGTCGCGTTTCATCTCGACGCGCATTGCGTCAGTGATCGCTTGGATCATCGTCATTTGTGCCATGGGTTATTTCGACTCCTTTGCTGTATACTCATCAAGCTGCTCTTGCAGGTTTTGTGGAAGCTTTTCAGCCATCACGTTGATGAAATCTGTAACTTTTTGTTTTGGTTCTTTGTCAGCTTGTGCAAGTGCTTCCTTCACGTCAGCTTTTGCTTGCTCGATGACTTCGTTCTCTTTCTCTTCGTTCCAAAGACCTTTTGCTTCCATGAACGCACGGAAACGGATGAGTGGATCTTGTGCTTGGTACTCATCATCCATGTCTTTTGTACGGTAACGTGTTGGATCATCACCAGCGAGTGTGTGTGGTCCGTAACGGTAAGTCAATGTTTCAATCAATGTCGGAACACCGTTGAGTGCTTCAACACGCGCTTGTTTCGTAGCTGCGTAGACAGCGAGAACGTCCATACCGTCGACTTGGATACCATTGATCCCAGCAGCGACAGCTTTTTGAGCGATTGTTTTCGCCATTGATTGCTTTTCGACTGGTGTCGAGATAGCGAAACGGTTGTTTTGAACGACGAAGATAGCAGGTGCTTTGAAAGCTCCAGCGAAGTTCATCCCTTCATAGAAGTCCCCTTGTGAAGAACCACCATCACCTGTGTAAGTGATCGCAACTTGTTCTTTACCACTTTTCTTAAGACCAAGAGCAACACCAGCCGCTTGAACGATCTGCGCACCGATGATGATTTGCGGCATTAAGACGTTAACATCTTCAGGAATCTTACCACCTGTAACGTGACCACGTGAGAACAAGAATGCTTTGTAAAGTGGGAAACCATGGAAGACCATTTGTGGAATATCACGGTATCCAGGAAGAATCCAGTCCTCTTTGTCCAAAGCGAATTGCGTACCGATCATTGACGCTTCTTGTCCAGCTACTGGAGCATAGAAACCAAGACGTCCTTGACGGTTAAGTGAGATTGCACGTTGGTCCCAGATACGTGTGTATACGAGACGGCGCATTAATTCCGTAAGCTCTTCGTCCGAGAGATCTGGCATAGCGTCTTTGTTGACGACTTCACCTTTCTCGTCAAGAATGCGGAACGTTTCAAAGTTTTCTTCCACGTTTTTAAACATGTTTACGTTCATCTTTTCACCTCATCCTTTCACTGCGTTCAGCGAAATATTCCTCTGACTGATTTGCCCACATGACAATAGTGTCCAAAAAACGAAGTCCCGTGTGACTATCCTTTGAACATGTGTCTGTGTACCTATTCAGTTGAGTAAACTGTATTATCATGAATCGACACGGTATAGTGTCTTGTTCATTACGTTACAAGTATAAATCTGTAACACCTTAAAATCAAAGGAAATGTTTTATTTTTTTCGCTCTTCATATTGTGAATTCAATCACAAAACTAGAATATTCCATCTTCTGTATCATTCGATAATTTCCTGCTGTGTTAGTTGTCATCATTCCCCACTTTCCTATGCTATACTTTTTGTAGACGAAAGGAGTGTTGTTCATGATTACCATGAATGAAATCGTACGCGAAGACGTTCCGGCTCTTCACGAACGGTCAGTCGAAGTGACCTTCCCTCTCAGCGATGAGGATAAGGAAACGATGCGACTCATGCGCGAGTTCCTCGCCAACAGTCAAGATGATGAAATTGCGAAGAAATACGATTTAAGAAGTGGCATCGGACTTGCAGCGCCACAAATCGGTGTCAACAAGCGCATGTTCGCGATCCGCTTACCGGATGGTGATGATGTATTGGAATTCGGTATCTATAACCCAAAAATCATCAGCCATTCTGTCGAGCAGACCTATTTAACGGGCGGCGAAGGATGTTTGTCCGTCGATCGTGAAGTCGAAGGACATGTACCGCGCTATATGCGTATTACCCTAACTGGCATCGATCATAACGGAAATCCTGTAAAATTACGGTTAAAAGGGATGAAAGCCATCGTCTGCCAACACGAATACGACCATCTAGATGGTGTCATGTTCTATGATCGGATTGATAAAAAAGAACCGTTTAAGGAATACGGTCCTGCCACGTAATACAAAAATCCTCGTTTCCGTTTTCGGAGACGAGGATTTTTTTGAATCAGACTTCCATGATGATCGGCATGACCATCGGATGACGTTGTGTTTTTTCTGTTAAATACGGTGTGAGCGTATCATTGATGACTTGTTTGATGTCCGTCCATTTCGTATTACGGTTCGCAAGCGATTGATCAAGTGAACGCTTGAGTAGACGTTCCGCATCTTTGATCAGATTGCCTGATTCACGCATGTAGACGAAACCACGCGAGATGATATCCGGTCCTGAGACGAGACGGTTCGTCTTCGAGTCAAGTGTGACGACGACGACGACAAGTCCTTCTTCAGACAGGATCCGGCGGTCGCGCAGGACGATATTTCCGATATCACCGATTCCTTTTCCGTCGACATAGACGGCATTTGCTTGAATCTTACCAGTGATAGCAGCAGCATTTGCATCAAGTGCGAGGACTTCACCGTTATCCATGACGAAACAGTTCTCTTCCGGTACACCAGCATCCATCGCAAGCGACATATGCTTCTTCAGCATCCGGTATTCCCCGTGAATCGGCATGAAATACTTTGGATTCAGTAGACGTAACATGAGCAATTGCTCTTGTTGACTACCGTGACCCGATGTATGGATATCGTTTAACTTACCGTACATGACATCGGCTCCAGCTTTATACAGCTGGTTGATCGTCTTCCCGACGGAAACGACGTTTCCTGGGATTGGTGACGAAGAGAAGATGACGAGATCATCCGGAATGATTGAGATTTGACGGTGCGTTCCGTTTGCGATCCGGCTAAGAGCCGCCATCGGTTCCCCTTGTGAACCCGTACAAAGAATCGTTAATTCATTCGATTTATAACGTTTCATCTCATTCGGCTCAATGATGGTTCCTTTTGGCGCCTTAATGAAATCGAGTTCTTGACCGATCATCATGACCTTGTCCATGCTTCGTCCGAAGACCACGATTTTACGTCCTGCTTCAACAGAAGCGTTGACAACCTGTTGTAGACGATAGATGTTTGACGCAAACGTCGCGAAGATGATTCGTCCTTCCGCTTTGCGGAAGATGTCTGAGATCGTCTCTCCGACGACACGTTCACTCATCGTAAACCCTTCCACTTCCGCATTCGTTGAATCCGACAAGAGACAAAGAACGCCTTCTTTACCAAGCTCGGCCATTTTTGCTAAATCAGCAGGTTCTCCGACTGGTGTGAAATCGAACTTGAAATCGCCCGTATGAACGATGTTCCCTTGTGGTGTTTTAACGACGACACCGAACGAATTCGGAATCGAGTGGGTCGTCCGGAAGAATGAGATGCTTGTCTTGCGGAACTTGATGATTGAATCTTCATCGATTTCATGCAATTCTGCATTTCGAAGCAAACCGTGCTCTTCGAGTTTCACTTTGATGAGTCCCATCGCAATCTTTCCTGCGTAAATCGGTAAGTTGACTTGTTTAAGCAAGAAAGGCAGTCCGCCAATGTGGTCTTCGTGACCGTGGGTGATGAAGACCCCTTTGACCTTGTCCTTGTTCTTGATCAAGTACGTGTAATCTGGAATGACATAGTCGATTCCGAGTAATTCGTCTTCTGGGAACATGACACCGGCATCAATGACGATGATCTCATCTTGGAATTGAACGACATACGTGTTCTTTCCGATTTCCCCAAGTCCACCGAGTGCGAAGACGGCGGCTTGATGGTTTTTGACGAACTTCATTCGAACGTCGCAACCTTAAAGTCAGGATGTTGTTGTTCGTATGTCAAAAATTCTCCACTGACTTCGCGGATGAACTCGATGTTGATATCTTTAAGGTGGTCAATCGTTGATCGCACGTCACGAATGCTTTCCCCTTCTACATACATCGTTTCTGTCCGTTCGCGAACAGGTGCTTCCGAACGAAGCGGTTGGTAAAATACTTTAAAAATCATGCCTAGCAACTCCTTATCAGTACATTGTTTTTTGTCCTTAGTACAGTATACACGATACACGGACTATTTTTCATCCTTATTCCGCATGTTCCCTTCCGGCAACACGCTTTTGGTTATGCTATACTTTCACATGAACAGGTCGATAAGACCAATTAAAAAGAGAAGGTGAAACCATGGCAAATCAGAAAGTCGTCTTTTTCGATATCGACGGAACCTTATTGCATGATGGTCATTTTGTTCCGGAATCAACAAAACAGGCAATTCGTAAGCTTCAGGAAAACGGTGTGTATGTAGCGCTTGCAACCGGACGCGGACCTGCTATGTTATCCGGCATCCGCGAACTGCTCAATATCGATACAATCATCGGTTACAACGGGCAAATCGTCGTTCATCAAAATGAGATTATCTACAAACGTCCCCAACCAAAGACAGATTTGACACACTTGACGCAACAAGCGAAGGAAAATGGACATACACTCGTCTACCTTGGTGAAACAACAGGCTTCACGACGAAAGCAAATGATTTTCATGTCGTCGATTCGCTAGGTGATCTCGACATGCCGTTACCGGTTCACGATGAAGAGGCCTTTTTATCACATGATGTGTTTCAAACGCTTGTCTACTGTACGGCGGAAGAAGAAGCCGAGTACGTCAAGCGGTATGATGCGTTTGATTTCATTCGCTGGCATCCCCATGCGATGGATGTCATCAATGTCGGTTCTTCGAAAGCGGAAGGCATCAAACAGTTCCTGAAGCTGACGAACATTCGCCGGGAGGATACCTTTGCTTTTGGGGACGCCCTCAACGATTTAGAGATGCTCCGCTACGTCGGTACTGGTATCGCGATGGGCAACGGCCTTCCGGAAACGAAAGCCGCTGCTGACTATGTCACGAAATCGATTCTAGACGACGGCATCGCACATGGTCTTAAGGAATTCCAACTCATTTGATCGATATATACAAAAGCTGAGGCGTGCCTCAGCTTTTTTTAGTTCTTTACTTTATGGATAGCCCGTTCTAATCGATCAAGGTCTTCATTTTCACCAATGACGACAAGATAATCCCCTTTTTCAATCATCTCGTCCGCCTGAAGAGAAATCATGACCGTTTCGCCACGTTTAATCGCAACGACGTTCGCCCCATACTTACTTCGGAGATCGAGATCAATCAACGTTTTATTCGCCATCTTGTCACTGACTTTGATTTCGACGATCGAAAACTCTTGTGATAAATCCAGATAGTCGAGAATATTTGAACTCATCAAACCGTTTGCAATTCGGACACCCATGTCTCGCTCCGGATGAACGATGAAATCCGCACCGATTTTCCGCAATACCTTTTCATGGTAATCATTCGTCGCTTTAACGGTAATCGATTGTACGCCTAATTCCTTTAAAATCAATGTCGTTAAGATAGACGCTTGAATGTTCTCACCGATAGCGACGATGACATGATCAAAGTTTCGAATCCCGAGACTTTTCAAGACATTTTCATCTGTCGTATCTGCAATGACCGAGTGCGTCGCAATTCCCATGAATTCATTGACTCGCTCTTCGTCTGAATCAATCGCTAAGACATCGTAACCATTTTTTGATAGTTCTCGGACGATAGAGCCACCAAAACGCCCTAGTCCAATTACTGCAAACTCTCCATTCATTTTCACAACTCTCCTTCACAATCGCTCTTCCTTAGTAGTGTACCCGATTCATTTTAAAATTACTATAAACGCCCCTGCGATTCGCAGAGGCGTTTATTCATCCATTATTTTGAGGATCTCCCACGTACATAATCGTTATCGAACAAGAAGAGTCGTAAAATCAAGTACAACGCCGGAATCAAGAGTAAGAGCCCGAAGATGAAGACGACGACGAGTGCGGAAGCCATCGTTTCGTTAACGACCGCTTTGTTGATATCGATATATGGATACAAGATATACGGTAAGTGCGTATAACCGTAACCGAACCATGCCACTCCATACTGTAGCATGACCGCAACGAAGGCAATCCCATAATTCTTCTTCATGTAGACAAGTGTCACAGCGATGAGGAAGAAAATGAAACTTGCAGCAAACCACCACCAGTTTCCGTTCAGGATGTTTTCATAATGCCATGCGGCTTGATTTTTCAAACCGAAGAAGACAAGTGCACAGACAAGAATCGTCGGTCCGCTCCAGAAAAGGGCCCATTTACGAATCAAAGGAGTTGCACCTTCATCCTTCGCTTTATCTGCATAAAACAGTAAAAACATGGCACTGATGTACAAAACGGATACGATTGCGAGCGCTACGACTGTCCACGAATAGAAATTCGAAAACAGTTTTGTACCTAGAAATTCGACCGTTTCATTCGTTTTCCGGATGAAACCACCTTGACTGATCGTCAACGTCGTCGACATCGCTGCCGGAATCAAAAGACCCGTTGCACCGTATAGGAATGTATAGAACATACTGTTATTAGAGCCATAATTGGCAAAGGCATAAAAACTACCACGAATCGCAATCAATACGAGTACGATGGAGGCCGGTACGAGTAAAGCCGTACCAAAATAATAAGCCGTATCCGGGAAGAACCCGACAAGTCCGACGAAGAAGAAGACGAAGAAGACGTTCGTTACCTCCCAGACAGGAGAGAGGTAACGAAGAATCAAGCGATTCGTTAAATGGTCTCGCTTCGTGTATTTCGAATAGAAAGCATAAAATCCAGCACCGAAGTCAATTGAGGCAACGATGAGATATCCGTACAGGAAAGTCCAAAGGACCGTAATCCCTAGTGTTTGAACGTCCAAATCGTTCCCTCCTTACTTGTTATCATCGACGAACATTGCTTCACCACGCGCGTGGTGGTTCTCAGCAAGTTCTTGAAGTTCTTTACCGACAGGGTTTTTCTTGAACATCCGTAACAAGACAACCGTACAAATCGTTCCGAGCACCAGATACAGCGCACTGAATAGAATCAGCATCGGACCAACGGCTGTTGACGTCGTCGCCGCATCCGCTGTTCGCATGATGCCATAAAGCGTCCAAGGTTGACGACCGATTTCAGCATACATCCATCCGGCTTCGATCGAAATCATCGCTAGCGGACCACCGATGAATACCCCTCGTAAAATCCACTTGTTATAGGGATTCAGTTTTTTCAAGCGGAACGCTAGGATGAACAAGGCGGAGATAGCTGCCAGATACATCCCGATCGATACCATGATATCGAAGAAGTAGTGGACGATCAATGGTGCCTGATCTTCTTTTGCAAACTCGTTTAGACCAATGACTTCCGTGTTCGGTGCTCCCCCTGCAAGAATCGAGAGTGCATATGGAATTTTGACGGCACCCTTGATTTCATAACTACCGTCTTCTTGTTGATCCAGAATACCACCGAAAATCAGTTCGGCTTCACTGGTCGTATCAAAATGCCATTCCGCAGCTGCTAGTTTTTCCGGCTGGTATTTCGCTAAATATTTCCCTGAGAAGTCACCGACAAGTGCTGTCGAGAACGCGAAAATCAGACCAGCCATGACAGTTAGACGAAGTGCCTTTTTGTGATACGCCGTTTCTGCTGCTGAAATCGTTTTTTTCCGAAGCAGATGGAACGCTGCAATCGCCGCTAAGATAAAGGCAACTGTCAAGTATGCCGAGACGATGACGTGTGTCGCTTTCGTCGGTGTAGCAGTGTTGAACATTGCTTTTAACGGTTCGATTTGCGTCAATGTACCATTGACGATCTTAAATCCTTCAGGTGAGTTCATGAATGAGTTGACCGTCGTGATGAAGAACGCTGATGCTGTCGCACCAATGACGACCGGAATTCCGATCAACCAGTGCAACCATGGGTTTTTGAAACGGTCCCATGTGTACAGGTAGATCCCAAGGAAAATCGCTTCAAAGAAGAATGCAAATGTCTCCATGAATAGCGGTAAGGCAATCGTTTGGCCAGCTACCTGCATGAGTGACGGCCAAAGTAATGATAGTTGCAGCCCGATTGCTGTCCCTGTTACGACACCGACTGCTACGGTGACGACATATCCACGCGTCCACCGTCTTGCTAATAAAATATAATCCGGATCTTTTCGTTTCAGACCGATGAATTCAGCTGCCAGTACCATGAGCGGTACCCCGACGCCAATCGTCGCGAATATAATGTGAAACGCTAGTGTGAGCCCTGTCAACAATCGACTGAGCACTACGGGATCATTGAACATGTATATAGCCCCCTCTTCCTAAAACATACTTCTCTATATGGTCTATAACCGTATCATAGAGAACATAACCCTTTGTGTCTGTTTATAATGTTTGATGTAACAAATTGTTCACATATGCACGTGATTTTCTTCACAAAATGTTCGAAAACTCTTATTCCTACATATATAAAAAGCTTTCCCGTTCTTGAATTCGAAAGGGAAAGCTGTAATTCCTTTATTATTCTATAAAACTTTTTAAACATATTCCCGGAAGTAGTGGTCGAGTAAATCGATGACGAATGGGATCGCTGCTTCATCTGGGTTCAACGTTGGTTGATGCAGACCTGATGTCGGATTATCGACACCGAGCCAAAACATCATGCCGGGAATTTCTTTAAGCATGAAACCGAAATCTTCACCGGTCATCGCTGCATCACATTCGATGTAGTTCGCATTCATTTTAACGAACGATGAAAATTTATCGACGATATGCTGGTCGTTGACGACCTCGTAGTATCGATTTCCGAATTGAAGATCAATCTTGACCCCGAACGATGCTTCGATTCCCCGAATGATTTCACGGACACGACGCTCTAATTTCTCCATATCTTCTCCATTTAGTGCACGCATCGTACCGTCAAGGACTGCTTTTCCGGCAATGACGTTCTCACGAATACCTGCATCCACTCTACCGATCGTAATGACACTGCAGTTCATCGGATTGATCGAACGGCTGACAATCGTCTGTAATTGCATGATGAGAGCGGCTTGCGCGACGACCGTATCAATCGTCAAGTGAGGAAATGCTGCATGACCGCTTTGTCCATAAATCGTGATATGGACTTCCCGAGCACTTGCAAACAGGACACCCGGGCGACTCGCAATCGTACCGACTGGATATTCTGGTGCCACGTGTAGACCATACATCTCACTTGGACGATATTTTTCGAACAACGGACTTTTGATCATCGGCTCCGCCCCGCCCGGACCTTCTTCCGCTGGTTGGAATAAAAAGACGACATCATCCATGACCGGGAGTTCGACGATCCGTTGCATCAAGCCTAGCGCAATCGACGTATGCATATCGTGACCACAGGCGTGCATGAAGCCTGGATGTTCCGAGCAAAACGGCAGTCCTGTTGCTTCTTCGATCGGCAATCCATCAATGTCCGCTCGGTAACCGATCGTCCGGTTTCCCGTCAATCCTTTCACCCGGACAAAGACACCTGTTTCGAATGTATCATACGTGACACGGTCTGGTGGATAGGCACGAATTTGTTCCAATATAAAAGCTTGCGTCTTAAATTCCTTGAACCCCGGTTCTGGTATTTTATGAAGCGCGCGCCGCATTTCAATGGCGTATTCCATCTGACTGACTTCCTCCTTCTTCTTTTACGATGTCCCAAAACGCTTGGACTTGTTTTAATTCAAGCATCGATTCCGTAGATAAGATCCACGTATCTCGCTTCAGCACTTTTCCGGATGAGGTTTTCAACGGAAGTTGCATGACTTCATTCGAATGTTGGATCGTCGATTCGGGCAGGATAGCAAAACCGATTCCATGTAACGCCATCTGTTTGCATGTCTCGATTTGATCGACGACAAGTGTCCGGGATGGTGGACTTGCAAACCGATCTTGCCACCATTCTAAAATTTCTTGGTAATAGGTCGAATCACTCTTGAACTGGATGAACGGTCGATCCGTCACCCGCAACTGCTCGATTGACGTCAGCTCACTATCGACAAGATAGAGCGGATCGGAGAACAGGCGCTCTTTGACACCTTTCCAATCCGGATTCCCGCGAATGATACCGATATGAAAATGCTCTTCCAACATATGACGCATCATTTCACTCGACCATCCTGTCACGAGCTGAACGCGAACATGCGGGTAACGTTCGACGAATCGTTTCAAGACACGCGGCAGCCAGTACTGACCCATGATGGAGGCAACGGCAATCCGAAGCGTTCCGTAGACAGCACCTTCTTCTGCCGTCAATTCACTTTTTAGTTCAAGTTCTTTTCGATTCATCTCTTTTGCGAGACCGATCACTTTTTCTCCTTGCGGGGTGATGCTTAAGCCGCGCGATGAACGGATGAACAGTTTTGTTCCCCAACGTCTCTCAATCGCAACGAGACGTTGACTAAGCGCAGGTTGTGAGACGAATAGTCGTTCCGCTGCTCTTCTCATGTTCAATTCTTCCGATAGGGTGATCAACATTTCCATTTCTGACACTTGCAATGTGAGATTCGACTCCTCATGATATAAGATGGCATTAGTTTAACATGTTAGAAAGGACGATACATATGACACGCTATCATTTTATGTTCATCATCTCAACGATTGCAACGCTTGGCAGTCTCTATTTCAGTGAAATTCGCGGGTTCATTCCTTGTCCGCTCTGTTGGTGGCAACGGCTCTTCATGTACACGACAGCCTTTTATTTGCTTATTTCCTTATTCCGGTCGAAAACGATTGATCCTCTATTCGTTCGTCTGTATGTGCTGGCCGGTTTTGGTGTTGCCCTATACCATGTCATCCTTGAGCGCTTACCGGATGGCGAAGCTTTATGTACGAGCGGATGCCTCATCAAATGGGTCAACTACTTTGGTTTCTTGACGATTCCGATGATGAGCCTGATCGCCTTTACGTTACTCTTGATTCTAGCATGCTACCCAAAACGTTCGAACGACGAAGCATAAGGTGTAAACTCTTTAAAGGACTAAAAAATAAGGAGAAGCCGATTACGCGCTTCTCCTTATTTCTATCATGTGAATCATTTCCATCGATTAAAGACGTTCACGGCGCTTGAGAACGCTAACTCTGAGAGTTGCCCCGTCCCTTCACACCAGTCTCCGACAAATGCAACGTCCGCATGTTCAGGAAGTTGTGTCGAAAGTGGTGCCTGTCCCATTTTCCATTTGATTTCTTGAACGATCGCCCGTTTAATCGTCCGTTCCGCAACGACCCGTTGTCGCCAATCTGAAAAGTGTAAGTCTAACATCTGTTCGATTCCGCTTCGCACGTGATCGATGTATTCGGGATCCTCTAGCCGCCTGTGATCAAGATAGGCGATCGCTTGAAGGACTTGACCATCTTTCGGCGCAAGACTTGCGTCATAATGGGATAAATCCGTGATGAACGCACGATGCGACCGATCATAGATATAGGAATAAGGGGTTTGGATATAAGGCTGTAATCCAAGATCGTAGACGAATACTTCGACCGGTTCATGACTGGCGTATGGCGTGACGAATTGTTGAATGGCAGATGGCGTCGCCATTTTAACGATTTCACGCGGCGGTATGGCAAAAATCAGCCGGTCGACCATCCACTCCTGTTTTTTTCGATCCCGAATCAGAAATCCTGTCGTCGTGGATTCAGCTGCTGTGATTTTCGCTTTTTTCAGAATCATCCCTCGGTTTTCTAAAATGATCCGCTCTAACTCCTGCACTAGTCCCTGCCATCCTCCCTCGATATAAGAGACCGGCTTACGTGTCCGAAACAGTTTTTGATAGTACTCGAAATAAACGTTCGACGGAATCTTCTCCGGCTCCGCTGTAAAAAAGTTCGTCGATGCCAAATCAAGCATCAATTGTGCGACTGGTTCATCGACCCGTTCCGTTATTAACCATTGTCCGATCGATTGTTGCGGATCGCCGCGCTCGACTCGTAAAATCGTTTTGATGATTTCCCACGTAAACCGTACTTTATCCGTTCCTTCGATGACTTCCGTTTTAAGCAATCCCCAAGCATTTGCAGGTACTGCCGTTAAATGGCCGGAAAACTCATATTTTGCACGACTTGCTGAAAAATCGAGCCACGTCACTTCAATACCGAGTTGTTTCGTTAATTTCCGAAGAATCGATTGATCTCGTCCATATATGGCATGTGCCCCGTAATTAAACGTATATCCTTTCACGGTTTGAGAGGTGGCACGTCCTCCGAGTAACCCGGCATCCCAAAGCGTGACCTTTTCCCCTTGTTTTGCGAATAGTGCCGCCGCTGTCAATCCAGATAACCCTCCACCTATGATACCAATCGTCATCTCTTCGCCTCCTCCACCATCATTTCTAGTCTTTTCCCCTAACCGTCGAAGAGAAATCGAAGAACACCAAAAAAGACGTGATTTCGCTCACGAAATCACGTCTTTTTATTCACGATTAGGCTTTCCACCAGTCATCGAGTGGTGAAACCGGCATATGATGCTTATGCCCAACACGTTTGTATTGCGTCTCTAACTTGTCTTGGCTTGAGGCAGAAACCGTCTTGCCTTCCAAGTAATCATCGATTTCTTCATACGTCATACCGAGTGCAACTTCGTCCGGTAATGCTGGACGATTTTCCTCAAGATCTGCCGTCGGAATTTTTTCAATCAAGACCTCCGGTGCGTTCAAATGACGTAACAGCTGTTTACCTTGACGTTTGTTTAATCCAGTCAATGGTGTCAGGTCGCAGGCACCGTCACCGTGTTTCGTATAAAATCCAGTGACGAACTCGGCTGCGTGATCCGTTCCGACGACAAGACAACCGTAATGGGCAGCCAAATCATACTGGCTTTTCATACGTTCCCGCGCTTTCGTATTTCCTTTACTGAAATCAGAGAGCGTTGCTCCTGTTGCCTCTTCGAATGCTCGCATCGATGCTTCGACCGCCGGTTTGATATTTACACGGAGTGAATGATCCGGTTGAATGAACGTCAATGCCGTTTGGGCATCTGCTTCATCCTGCTGTTCTCCGTAAGGTAAGCGGACTGCGTAAAATGCGACATCTTTCCCTTCTTCTTTTCGTAGCTCTTCAACCGCTAGTTGGCATAGACGTCCCGCAAGCGATGAATCTTGTCCGCCAGAGATACCCAAGACAAATCCTTTAGCCCCTGTATGTTTTAAGTATGCCTTTAAGAAGGATACACGTTCGCTTACTTCCTGTGCTGGATCAATGACAGGTTTTACACCTGTCACCTGGATGATTTCTTGTTGCATGAATCTCTTCACTCCTTCACATTTTTTTATTTGTCACTTTGAATCAAGCGCTTGTCGATCCGTCGTTTGTTTCTCATTTGCTCCCTTGAACTGTCGAACCGTCGAAACTCGCACTTCCGTACTATCGTTTGCAAGTGAAGCCGGTACTTCAACCGTGTATCGTTTACTTTCTCGCTTCGCGAACGTATCCTTTTCAATCGCTTGTGTGAATACTTGTTCTTTCTCAAAATCATACGTTACACGTTGTTTCGCATCAATTAATTGTGCTTGAAAACGTTGTGAGGAGGGATACGTCACGGTTACACTGTGATCATTCGGATTCGTTAACGAAATGTCTAATTGCATCATGTCGTCCTGCTTTGTCGTTTTGACCGTGATCTGAATCGGTTCGTTCATCGTTTTTGTTGCCTGTTGTTTCTTTTCCTGGCAACCTGCTAAACAAACAGTAAGAAGAAGTAGAACGAAAAAGAGACGTTTCATCTCATCCCTCCTTATCTCCATTCATTTTATCACAAAAAAAAGCGAGAGAGGTTCCTCCTCTCTCGCTGCTTGCCCGTTCTTACGCTACCGGTAAAGTCGATGCTTTCATTTTGAATGAAAACAATTGTTCAAGCCCTGTTGCAAATAATTCGTCACAGATATCTTCTGCTGCATTTACTGGTGCAACTAATGTAATCGTCCGACTATCAATTGTTTCAATCGTGACATACACGCCCGATTCCGTCCGTTCCTTGTATCCTACTGCTAAATCTGTTTCAGCGAAAAGTAACATATCCCCGATTCTCCCCTTTTCTCATTCATATGCCCAGCCAAGAGATGACCTACATGTTTCGAATTCGTTATTGTAGGTTTACTGTACCAAAGAGCTGAAACAAGAAGAGGATTGTCATTCGACATTTCATTTCAAAACTATATTTCAGAACGCCGAGGAATTATTTGGAATCTACTATATAGTTGTTACATACAAACGATTTAACGAGCATTTCCAACACGTTTCATTTCGATTTCAAAAAGATGACAAGAAGAATTTGATTATTTTACCATCATTTTTAGATAACAGGTAAAATATACCTAGACATTTCGTGACCCATTTTGTCGAATGATTCTTTGCCCTTTGTTTTTTTCAGGTTCTTATGAACTTTCGTCAATCATTCGGTTCATTTGTTGCCATACCGTTCCTAGGGCTTCTTCCCCACTCTCGATTCGCGTCAAGGCCAGTTCAGCCTGTAAGGCCACTTCATATTCACGATCACGGCTTGCTTCTCGTAACCTTGGAATCGATTGTTCCGTTCCGACATCGAAGAGGAAGCGTGCCGCTCGCCAACGTACGAGTTTATTTTTATCTGCTAGTGCCTCCATCATCATCGGTTCCGCTTCAGGCATCGCCCAGTCCGAAATCGTATCACCTGCTGTTCGGCGAACGATTCCAGAAGGATCGTGAAGTGCACTTGTCAAATATTCGAGCAATTCTGCCCGATGCTCTTCGAACATCCCGAGTTTTACGATTGCTTGGCGGCGAATCTGCATTTTTTCATCTTGTAATAATCGAGCGTACGCCGGAACCCACTCCATCTCAACAGGCAGCTCATCAAGTGCCGCAAATCGCTCTTTCCAGTCAGTCGACTGAATCGCTTGTCCGCTGAACGCAATTTCCTCACCTGCAGCAAGAGCTTTCAGACGTTCTAGACGTTCGATCGGATAAGCAATCTCAATTTCATTCGCCACTTCGCGTAAACTTTCGTCGAGGTCACCATATCTTGGCGCTTGTTCAACCCAACGACGGTCACTGATCACATTTTGAACAAAAGGTTGTACGAAGAGTGCCGCTTCCCGGAACCGTTCCGATAAACCTTCCCGTTTTTCTTCTAGTCCTTTGACACCTTTAATTTGCATCGGTACACCTAGAATGAACTGTACGAATAGATGGACCGGCTCAAACGCAGCATCTGTCTCATGTTGTTCGACATCGTTCAACGTTTCCCCGAAGGCCCGTCGAATATCGATCACTAACGAACGCCAATCATATTTCGGATAACGTTCAATCGATAAGAAATCACTGACTTGGTAAACAAATTTAACACCTGGAATCTCTAGTAGCCGCTGAATGTGCTCCGGTGCGCCAAAAGCATGTTCAAACGTCTGTCCTTTTTCTGAAAAAACTTCATCCACGATGACTTTCATATTATTCGGACTCGGTGTTGGTTCAATCGCTACGATTTTCATTTCTATCCCCTCCATTCTTATCATTTCAGAAATTCAATCCGAAATGCAAAGCAAAAGCCCTACAGTCATTCCGCAGGGCTTCTCTCTTACACGAACGCTTCTTCGATGATCTCAACAAATGCTTCCGGCGTCTCAAGCATCCCCATATGTCCGCTATCAGTGGACCGATGTAAGATGTGGTCATTCGATGGAGCAAATGCACTTTCTTCCGAAATCAAAGGATCTTTCGTACCATGAATGATGACGCCTTTGACATCTGTTTTCGAGAGTACCTTCGTCATATCCCGTCGGTCACGCATCGCGGAAAGCGATCGGATTGCCCCCTCTACGGTCATCATGTAGCCAATTTCCAAAGCTTCAGCCACTGCAAATTCATCTGCGCCCTCTGCGAATAGCGATGGTACTAGACCATTGACGAACTCTCTTACACCAACGTCCTCGACACGTGAAATATTTTGATTCCGTTTTTGTTTGGTTGGTTCATCGTCGGCTTTAGCCGTCGAATAGACAAGACCAAAACCATTGATTTGATCAGCATATGCTTCGACGATTGCTGCCGTGATATAGCCACCGAACGAGTGACCGACGATAATCGGCTTTTCGACACCGCGCCGCTCTAGATCATGCATGACCCATTCGGCGAATCCTTCTATAGTATCCGGTCCGACATCAAGTCCTTCGTGCCCCGGTAAACTTAAAGGCAATACATCAAAGGAATGCCGAAGATTTGCTTCTACACGATTGAAATAATCCGTTCCTCCTGTAAATCCGTGTAACAATACGAGTGTTTGTTTTTCCATGACTACCTCATCCCTTCCATTCGGATGCCAGCATACGATACATCGTCAAATCCATGAAACGACCATGACTGTACGCATAATCTGCCAGCACGCCTTCAGCTTGAAATCCTAATTTTTGTACTAATGCATTCGAAGCGAGATTTTCAGGCGCAACCAGTGCACTGATGCGATGAAGTGCAAAATCATTAAAACCGTATGTTAATACAGCCCGTGCCGCTTCCGATGCCACACCACGTTGCCAGTACTCTTGACTGACTTCGAATCCGATTTCAGCCCGATGATACTGAGACAGCCAATTATGAAAACCGATCGTACCAATCAATTGGTTTGTCTCGGCATCCGCAATCGCCCAGCGAATCGCTTTACCTTGTGTGAACTGTTCCTTAAAGTAACTGATGACATTTTTAGCCTCATAGACCGTCACCAGTGGATCCGATCCGTAATAGTACATCACTTCATCATCTGATAAGATTTTAAACAGTTCACGTGCGTCACGGTTTTCGAGTTCACGTAATATGAAGCGCTCGGTCCGCAATTCCGGGAACGGCTTTCGCAAGCCCCACATGCTCCATCACCCCTCTTTATGCTTCTCTATGTAGTATGCCCGTTTTCAGGAGTAAATATCCTTTCAGGCAATTCGAAGTTTTGCTACTATTAAATCATGAAGTAGTTAGTCAGGGAAAGGAAGCGAAGTGGTATGTCGAGTGCGTTACTTTACTTATATGAGGACGAAGAGAATCAACGGTTGACGATGTCGGGGGTAAACTTCTCGGATTTCGCTGCTGCCGCCGATTTGAAGCGTCCTTTACTTGTTTCAGGAAGTACGTTTAAACAGACGAAACAGTCCTTTCGAACAATGCTTCATTACATCGAAGCACATGAAATCGAACAATTTTCGCAATCGACAGAGGTCCAGCGACATCCGCTGATTGCCATTGATATTCGCTCATCTCATTCACTGGATGTGCTGACGGACGTCGAAATTGCAGAATTATTGTTCTTGATGCATATGAAACGGGGAACTCCGCTGCCATTCTTGAACTCCATTGAAAATGAGACCGTATACTTTAGTGAAAATGATGGTTTACACGCATCGGTCTATTTAAAGGACTGGACGCGGGTTGAGCAAATCATTTCCGACCTCGTACAAAAAAAATTCAGACAACATGCGCGATCGGTTGCCACAATTGCTTTGACGGCAGAAATCATGATTCACATTCGCCGATTACTCGGGGAAGGTATCTTGATTGATTTCGAAAGTGCAAAACGATCCGTTTTTTCAAGAAATATCACGATTCCTGTTTATGTCGCAGGTCGGTATGAGGATATGACAGTCTTACATGAAGACTTCGAAGCCGAAAAAGAATCCATCCTTCGAAAAGGAACGCTGGTCTGTCGTAAGAAAAAATGGAGTTTTGAGTTAGATTGACCTTTAGCATCTTTTTCTTTCGGAAAAGGATGCTTTTGTTCTATTTGAATTGTGACGGATACTTCCTTCTTGTTACGTCTTTCATTCCAGATGACAATATTGTTAAAAAGTTTTTCGAATTTTCACACAAAATAAGACTAGCATCTTCCGAAGACTTCGCTATAATGAGGATAACCTTTTAAAGATAGAAGTTAGACCCGCTTTTTTTGTAGGGATAGTACTGGAATCAGTAGAAGGAGGAATTTAATATGGATCAGTTAAAAGTGAACGGAATTGGCTCATTCACGAAATTCGCGACAAATGGAAACATCCTTAAATTAAAGGATGCGACGCTCGGAGAAGTAAAACTGTCGCTGAATGAAGCAAGTTCAATGACCATTTCGCCTGTTGATGAGGAAAATGGACTGTTCATCATCAAAGGGCATCAACAGGAATCACTCGTTGAATTGACGTTACCACGTCAGTCCTGTGAGGTCGTTCACGCTTGGCTCCTCCATAAATTAAAACGTCAGAAAAAGACGCGTTCCATCGCGACTAGCTGATTTGTTTGCTCTTTCTTTAGAGAGGCACTCTAAAGAAAGAGCATTTTGTTTTTTTTAATTATTTATCGATGAATTTTCAGAAAATATTGTTTTATTCATTTCTTCATGGTACTCTTAGAAAAATTCAAACAGGAGGTTTTCACACATGACTTACGCATCGTTTATCCAAGTACGACTGATTGTGATTAGGAGCAGGGACTGATGATTCATTTCTCATTCGAGAAGATGAAGATCCAGGCCCTTTTCGTCATTTCGACAAGGCGTCTGATCACATGACGCCTATCCACGACCATCGTGGGTGAGGCTTTTTTTATGAACTTTTTGATGAATGGAGGACAACACATGTTTAAGACAAAAGACACGTTTGCTTTAGGATTTATGATCTTCGCTTTATTTTTCGGTGCTGGTAACCTGATTTTTCCGCCGGAACTCGGCGCACTTGCAGGTAAACAGTTCCTTCCTGCCATCCTCGGATTCATCGTAACGGGTGTTGGTCTTCCTTTACTCGGTCTGCTTGCTGTCGCGTCAGTCGGTGGTGGAATCAAAACTTTATCTGCACCTCTTCCTCGATTCGTCGGTGCTGCCTTGACGTTTGCACTTTACGTAGCGATTGGTCCATTTTTTGGGATCCCGCGCACATCAGTCGTCACATATGAATTGGGTGTCGTTCCATTTTTAGGTGAACCTTCACAAATGACATTGATCATTTCATCTAGTCTATTTTTCCTAGCAACCCTTTATCTCGTATTACGCCCGGGGAAATTACTTGAGATCATCGGCCGCTTTATCACACCGTTGTTATTAACTGCTCTTGCTGCTTTAAGTATCAGCAGCATCATCTCACCACTCTCAGACGTAGCGTCTCCAAACGAATCGTATGCGACGACAGGACAAGCTTTCATTCAAGGATTCCTTCAAGGCTATTTGACACTCGACGCTCTCGGTGCTTTAGTGTTTGGTGTCGTAGTTCTTCATACATTAAAAAGTCGTGGTGTGCATGACCGAACAGCTCAGTTCAAAGTGGTCACACGTGCAGGAACGATTGCAGCAATCGCTTTGACACTCGTTTATGTTGGACTTGGAATGATTGGTCGTAATACGTTTACAGCGATTGGTAAGGTTGACGGTCCGACGTTGCTTCAACATTATGCGAATACGACATTCGGATCAATCGGACTCGCTGTACTCGGACTTGCCATTCTACTTGCCTGTTTGACAACATCCGTCGGTCTCGTTACAGCCTTTTCCGAATACATGATGACTCTTTCGACACGCATCTCTTTGGTAGGAGCAAGCACCTTTACGACAGTCCTCGGTCTTACTGTCTCTATCGTAGGATTGCAGACTTTGTTATCGATTGCCGTTCCAGTTTTGATGTTCCTCTATCCGATTGTCATCGTCTTGATTGCGTTAACGTTCATGCGTCACCTGTTCCGTCGTAAGACGGTTGTTTATCAGACAACACTTGGAGTCACGATTTTCTTCTCCTTCTGTAGTGCATTGAATCAGCTCGCACTTTTCCCAGGAAATGTGTCAGCCTTGTATAAATCATTGCCACTCGTCAACCAGAGTCTTGAATGGTTAATCCCTACTTTAATCGCTTTTGGGATCAGTTCATGGTTTGGACACGTTTCGACCGCGTCTGTCTCACAAAAACGCGCTAGCTAGTGATTCCGCTTTCACAGCTATGGTATGATGGTCAAAATGGTTATATTAATGGAGGCGTCATATACATGGATAAGATTGCTTGGATTACCGATAGCATGGCTTTTTTCGAGCCAGGAGAGGCTGAAAAAATCGGAGTCCATGTGATACCGACACTGCTCATATTAAACGGGAAGTCATACCGGGAGTATGTCGATATCTCAATTGAACAACTGAACCAAAAAATGAAAGAAGATGCTCACGTATCTCCTACGACTTCACAACCGTCATTCGGCGAATTCGTCACGTTGTATGAACAATTACTTGAGGACGGTTACGACTACGGGTATGCCATCCACATTACAAGCGGTCTAAGTGGTACCTACTCCAGTTCGGTCGCTGCGGCGGAAGCTGTCGGTTTCAAGCTATACGCAATAGATTCGTATACAGGTGCTGCCAATCAACAGGAACTTTTACGGATCTCCCAACGATTAGTTGCTGCTGGCAAAGGTCCGACTGAAGTCATGGAAACACTAGAAACGTTCAAGCACAGATCACACTTTTACCTGATCATCGGAAACATGGAGACGATGCGACGAAGTGGTCGTGTTTCCGGTAGTCAGTTTTTACTGGCAAATATGCTGAACATCAAACCGATCGCACAGTTTAATGAAGAAGGACGACTTGTTCCCTTTAAGAAGGTCCGTTCCATCAAAAAGGCATTCAAGGAGATGGTGACCGAGATCACTGCCAAAGTAAGCGCAGAAGGCGTATATGACCGAACGCTTTATATCGGTCATACGCTCGCTCATGCCGCTGCTGAAGAACTCAAACGTTTGATCGTAACAGAACACCCTGGACTCGACGTTCATATCACACAGTTCGGACCCTCCATCTTGGCACATGCCGGAGCGGAAACGGTTGGTGTTTACTGGTTCGATGAAATCCCGCTACCTGCGACTTTAAATTCCCGTAATACATGAAAAAAACCGGTTGATGGCAAACAAATGCTTTGGGCTAACCTAAAATTTTGAGACAATATAAAACACCTTCGGAGTGGTACACTTTTAAAAAGTACTAACATCGGAGG
>NZ_JBOZGJ010000030.1:0-2366 GCF_050846835.1 Exiguobacterium sp. TDN 0502
TGTATTTTGCAATAGGTTTGTGCAGTAAATTGCAGAAAAAAGTACAGAACTTTGCCAGTACATATTTAATTTCTTGATAATGCATGTGTGACACGATAACTGTCGCCCGTGAAGGTCAGAATGTGCGCATGATGAATCACACGATCGACGAGTGCTGACGTTAACCTTGGGTCTGCGAAAACACGATTCCATTGACTGAATTCTAGATTCGATGTGATAATGATGCTTTTCTTTTCATACCAGTCTGTAATGAGATGGAACAGGAGTTCTGCGGACTCTTTGGATAATGGAAGATAGCCCATTTCATCCAAGACGATAAGATCCGCAGAATCGAGACGTGCGTGGAAGCTACTCAGCTTTCCATCACGCCATGCTTTGGTGAGCTGCTCTACGAGCTCCGAAACACGAAAGAAACGTACTTCTTTTCCTTTACGACAGGCTTCCCGTCCTAGACCAATCGCAAGATGTGTCTTCCCGGTGCCTGGGGCACCCGTGAGCACTACATTTTGCTGATGATCGATGAAAGAGAGCGACATCAATTCTTCTTTCTTAAGATGACGAGGGAAGTAGATGTTGTCATGCCAACGATAGTCCTCAAGTGATTTATTATTGATGAATTTCGCTTTTTTTATGAGCCTCTCTGCCTTCGCTTCTTCACGAAGTCTCATCTCCGTCTCGAAGAGTGTCAGGAGAAATGTCTCGGACGATTCCATCGGAATCGATTCATAAATTTCAGCGACGTAAGCGAGCCGAAGTGATTTGCACATCTCTTTTAGATTCACGACTGCACCTCACTCTGCCATGGTCGATTCAAACTGTCATATTTGCTCCAATCGACATCGTAGGGATGCTCCTCGATGTCAGAATAGTCATCGCTTTGGCTCAGTAGCTCATACAACCGTTCATCGATTTCAGTGATGGAATGCAGGACTAATCTAGAACGTAGCCATCCCAGTCTTTCTCGCCGTATCATCAGATTTTGGATGTTCAGATACTCCCGAATTCGTCCAGGGAGGTACTCTGCGTGACGTGAATGACCATAACTACGTGGCTTCTTGTACCATTCGTTGAGAATGCTTTCCCAAGGTAACGCCCGTTTCGTCATCATATAAGGTCGTTTTTCTTCGTACAGGATTTCTCCATGACGAGAAATGATTTTCATATCGTCCCATTTTAGGATTGCTCTCACTTGTCCATGTCGGGAGCCTGATGGAACGAGAATCTTTGTTTGATCGATGGTCACTTCTCCATATTTGTTCACCTTCAAGAGTTCCTCTCTAAACACCGGAAAGTCTTCTTCCGGCAGTCGAAGGAGATGCTTCTGCTCTTCCAAAACGAGATCTTTGATCCGTACTTTCTTTTCGTAATGGATACGTTCCATGTCATCCCGGAGGGATGATGCGAGGCGTCGGTTCAACGACTCGAAATCATTCATGATGGGAGAAGGAACCAGGAAGTTGTAACGGACATATCCGACCTTGTTTTCGACGCTTCCTTTCTCATTCCCACTGTACGGATTACAGCTTTGAACCTGGAAACCATAGTGCGCCACGAATTGCTGAAAGGCATCCGTATAAATGGCTTCTTCCTTTGTTGTCCGTACTTTAGCCACGGCTGCCGGGAGATTGTCAATCCGTAATTGTTGCGGCACGCCTCCGATTTCTTCGAACAGTCTCTTCAATCCGGTCAGGAAACATTCCTGGTTCTCTGCTGGTAATGCAACCGCAGCTGTTCGATTGCTATATGGCATGGATAGGATCAAGCAATGCACATCGACCGCATGACTATCCTTCACGACTTCCATGACCCCAAAATCTACCTGTGCTTCTCCAGGAGGATGGACCAACCGTTCGAACCGACTATCGTTTTCTACATCACGACCTAAGCGCCATTCTTTGATGAATTGACAGACGGTCCGGTAGGACCCTTCAAATCCATATGTACATAGCGTCTCATATAGTTTTTTATTGGTTCGCCGTTGTTTCTTTTTCATCATCGCATCTTCCTGTAGCCAGTCCTCAATCATTTCGCCCCAACGGGTGCCGTACATCATACCTCGCTTGGAAGAAGAACTTTCTTTTGGTAGAAAAGACTCATCGGCATATTTTTTAGCAGTTCGCCAGTTCAGGTTAAGATCTTTCGCGATTTTATTGATGGAATAGGATTTATGGTTCCTTAAAAATTTGATACAATTGATTTCGGACATTGTTAGCATTCCTTTCATCTCCTTAACGTTCTTGTTTCGCAACTTAAACGTTAGGATGAATTTGTGGGTGCTGGCAAGTCCTTTTCTTTTTTCGCAAAAGGAGTGCAGAACTGTGTACGTTTCCGTCGCACAAGTCTGCACTCCTATTCTGCATTACACA
>NZ_JBOZGJ010000031.1:0-1835 GCF_050846835.1 Exiguobacterium sp. TDN 0502
GAGGCTGGGACATAACTAGTTGAATTTAACGAGAAGAAGGAATTGCCATCACTCAGGGATGTGCAATTCCTTCTTTTTTCATTGTCTCTCATCAGTTGCCCTTCGGGCAACGCTTTGGATGAGCCATTTTCTTAAATTTACGGCCATGAGGATGAAGCCGAGCTCTCGCTTCACCTTCGCTTTTCCTCGCACAGAAAAGCGAGTGAAACTCAAATTAGCCTTCAGATATCCAAAAACTGGTTCCACGTCTATCTTCCGTTTCGCATAGAGGGATCCTGTTTTTTGATCTGAAAGCCATTTTTTCATCTGTTCTTTTTGTTCTTCCCATGAAGTGTTTATGTGTACCTGTCGGTGACGACCCTCTTTGGCCTTAGTACAACGGGAGCGAAACGGGCAGCCATCACACCCTTCGCTTTCATACACCTTGAAATCACGCGTGAAGCCGTACCGATCTGTTCTCTTAGACATGTAACGGAATGTTACGTCCTGTCCATTAGGGCACACAAAACGATCCGACCTTTCATCATAAGACCAGTTTGCTGTGTTAAATGGATCATTGCGCCATTTTCGAGACTTTTCTTTTTCGAACATCGTATAAGGGATGAGTGGAATGCGCCCTCGGCGCATCAGAATATCCTGATAATTCTCCTGACTCCCATAGCCGGCATCCGCAACGATATGCGGTGGTAGTGGTAAATATGAGCTGATCTCATCTAAAAAGGGAAGTAACGTCCGGGCATCCGTCGGATTCGGATAAATATCATAAGCGAGTGTGTACTGTCCTTCGGTCGCGATTTGAACGTTATAGCCTGGCTTAAGTTGTCCATTTTGCATATGATCTTCCTTCATTCGCATGAACGTCGCGTCTGTGTCTGTTTTCGAATAGCTGTTCCGTCCAGCGAGCGTCCTCTTTTGGAGGGCGTATCTCTGTTTCCGCTCGATGAAATCTGTAATCTCCTTTCGAAGGAGACGTGGTTCCTTCCGTTCAGAACGTAGACGTTTTCTTTCTTGGGTATCCGAACTCGCCTCGATTTTTTGGTTGATGGAAGCGATATGTGCGTCTAAAGCTTCACCCATGTGTTCGAGTTCTGAGAGAGTGAGTTCGTCTGGGCTTTCTCGTTCAATTTCCGGTAGGATGTCTTGTTCAACGAGGTCGTCATAGATACGATTCGATTTATCCACGAGAGACGAACTATGACGTTCGATCGATTTCCGCCAAACAAAGGTGTATCGGTTCGCATTCGCCTCTAGCTTTGTACCATCGATAAAGATGGCTTCTTCATTGATTTCTCCCATCTCGACGAGATGGCAACGGAAGGTAACGAAGGCTTGCTTCAAGATTGGAGTGACTGCGGGATGCACTCGAAAACGGTTGATGGTACGATAGCTCGGCGCATTCCCCTGCGCTAGCCACATCATCCGCAGACTATCGGATAGTAATCCCTCAATCTTCCGACCGGAGAAGACCGACTGTGTGTAGGCACATAAAATGATTTTCATCATCATCCGCGGATGATAAGCAGGGCATCCCGTCGTCCGCATGAAAGGATCGAAAACATCATCCGGAATGGATTCGACGAGATGATGGACAGCGAACGCGATATCATTTTCTTGAAGACGAACTTCTAAATCTAAGGGCAGAACCAGCTGGTTCATGTTATAATCTTTAAACATAAGGGCACCTCCGATGGTTATGGTTTGGTCACTTTAACTTTATCAGAGGTTGTCCTTATTTGTTTATTCAGAATCGGTTTTTCATCATAGAACAAGGCCCTCGAAACGACTACACGTTTCGAGGGCCTTTCGTTTATGAAACTGAGTTATGTCCCAGCCTC
>NZ_JBOZGJ010000033.1:0-1512 GCF_050846835.1 Exiguobacterium sp. TDN 0502
AAACTTATGTAGATAATAACTTTCGCACTTCAACGCTCCCCAAAAGGACTCCATCGGTCCGTTATCAATACATCTTCCAACCCGAGACATGCTTTGTGTAATGCCTGCCACGCGTGTCATATGACGAAACGCATGAGACGTATATTGAAATCCTCGATCACTATGAAGCAAGGGACGACTTCCGGGTGCGCCCTGTAGGGCGAGTTCGAGAGTATCGAACACGAGCTGATTATTATTGGAGTGCCCAAGAACGAAGGCACGGATGGATCCATCATATAGGTCTAGAATGGCGCTCAAATATACCTTCTGAGAGGCGCCGTACTTCAGTTCCGTGACATCCGTCACCCATTTTTGGTTCGGTCCTGCCGCGTTGAAATCACGGTTCAGAATGTTCTCTGCGGTCTGTTGAGGGCGGTTACGAATATACAAAGGACGTTTCCGGCGTATGACGCAATGAATACCGGCGACATGCATCAGACGACGGACACGCTTCGCGTTGACGTTTCTTCCGAAACGGCGTTTCAGGTTCAATGTCATCCGTCGGTAGCCATAGATTCCGTTCACCGCAAGGTGGATCTCGTTCATCTCTTCGATGATTTTCATGTTCTCCGTCTCACGTGTCTGCGGTATACCGATCCGGCGTAACCACTTGTAGTAGGCAGCGCGCGAGACACCAGCGAGGTGACATAGGGCGATGATCGGGTAACCGAATTGCTCTACCGATGATTGGATGGCTTCATATTTATCTTGAAGACGAATTTGACTTAACGTGACCTCCTCTCGATCTCCTCTAACTTTTTTAAGAAATCATTCTCCATGCGTAGACGCTCATTTTCTCGCTCGAGTCTTTTCAGCTCTAACGCCAAACGTTCTTCATCCGTCAATTCTTCTACTGGCTTCTGACGTCCGCGACGGTCCATCAGCGCGTCGATTCCGTCCTTCTCGAACTTTCTTACCCAACTATAGATTTGTTGGTATGAGACCCGATGGGTCTCCATGATGTGTTGATAGTCTTTTCCGCTTTGTATACAATCCATAACTGCCTGGACACGTTCTTCGAATGTAGTGGTTCTACCTTTAGTCATAGTGGATCGCTCCTTCAATGGTTTCCCTTGAGTACTATGACTAGTATACTTCTCTATCCACTTCGCAAGTAGGCCTTTATCCGAGATATCAAACCGTGCCGTAGCGCTAATAAGCGATTCCTTTTGGTCGAGTACTGCACGTATAGCCTTCATCTTCAGTTCTTCCGGATAACGCGTCCACTCTGTTCGATTACGAAGTGCCATGGAGCCGCCCGTACGATATTTTGTCCTCCATCTATTTAAGGTGCTGACTGAAAGCTCGAAGAGCGAGGCAATCGACTTGATTGAGTCTGTTCCATCCTCACACATCTGAATGATGCGTAGTTTTTGATCCATCGAAAACTTAGATGTAGCCATAGAAAAAGCTCCCTTCAAAAAGTAGACAGTTTTTGTTATTTCAACTGTCTACTTTTTGGGGAGCATATCA
>NZ_JBOZGJ010000034.1:0-1473 GCF_050846835.1 Exiguobacterium sp. TDN 0502
CAGCGGTTTGGAACGCTCCCCTACCATTCCTTACGGAATCCGCAGCTTCGGTGGTATGTTTAGCCCCGTTACATTTTCGGCGCGGCGCCACTCGACTAGTGAGCTATTACGCACTCTTTGAATGGTGGCTGCTTCTAAGCCAACATCCTAGCTGTCTAGGCAGCGCCACATCCTTTTCCACTTAACATACACTTGGGGACCTTAGCTGGCGGTCTGGGCTGTTTCCCTCTTGACTACGGATCTTATCACTCGCAGTCTGACTCCCGAGTATAAGTTGCCGGCATTCGGAGTTTAACTGAATTCGGTAACCCTGTGGGGGCCCCTAGTCCAATCAGTGCTCTACCTCCGGAACTCTCAACCTCGAGGCTAGCCCTAAAGCTATTTCGGGGAGAACCAGCTATCTCCAGGTTCGATTGGCATTTCACCGCTACCCACACCTCATCCCCGCACTTTTCAACGTGCGTGGGTTCGGACCTCCAGTCAGTGTTACCTGACCTTCATCCTGGACATGGGTAGATCACCTGGTTTCGGGTCTACGACAACGCACTGAACGCCCTGTTCAGACTCGCTTTCGCTACGGCTCCGCCTCATCGGCTTAACCTCGCGCGTTATCGTAACTCGCCGGTTCATTCTACAAAAGGCACGCCATCACCCGTTAACGGGCTCTGACTACTTGTAGGCATACGGTTTCAGGATCTATTTCACTCCCCTTCCGGGGTGCTTTTCACCTTTCCCTCACGGTACTGGTTCACTATCGGTCACTAGGGAGTATTTAGCCTTGGGAGATGGTCCTCCCGGATTCCGACGGGGTTTCACGTGTCCCGCCGTACTCAGGATCCACTCTGGAGGGAAAACAGTTTCAGCTACAGGGCTGTCACCTTCTTCGGCCGACCTTTCCAGGTCCTTCACCTACCGTCTTCCTTTTTGACTCCGTATAGAGTGTCCTACAACCCCGGAGAGCATGCTCTCCGGTTTGGGCTGTTCCCGTTTCGCTCGCCGCTACTCAGGGAATCGCATTTGCTTTCTCTTCCTCCGGGTACTTAGATGTTTCAGTTCCCCGGGTCTGCCTCACGCTACGCTATGTATTCACGTAGCCTGTCCCATCCCATTACGGATGGTGGGTTCCCCCATTCGGAAATCTTCGGATCAAAGCATACTTACTGCTCCCCGAAGCATATCGCTGTTCGTCGCGTCCTTCATCGGCTCCTAGTGCCAAGGCATCCACCGTACGCCCTTCATACCTTGATCTAGCGTTGGTATTCTAAGAACACACGTCTAATGACATGGTTAATTAAAAGTTTGATGTCTTGTTGATGTCTTCAGTTTTCAAGGTGCGAGTGTCTCTTACGAGACGTGAGAGACGAGCTCTCAAAACTGAACGATGGGCATGTCCCTGAAGGGACGTTTTCCTTAGAAAGGAGGTGATCCAGCCGCACCTTCCGATACGGCTACCTTGTTACGACTTCACCCCAA
>NZ_JBOZGJ010000035.1:0-1221 GCF_050846835.1 Exiguobacterium sp. TDN 0502
AGCTTGCGCTTCATTCGTTTTTGTATTCCGTAGAATACGATTTTTGCCTCATCGTTCAGTTTTCAAAGTTCGTCCGCCGCCTTAGCGACTTTAATAGATTAACAGGTTGTTTTGCTTATGTCAACCATGCTTTTTAAAAAACTTTTCAGCCCCAACGAACCGTTTATAAAAGGCGTCTCGCTGGAACATTTATTAATATAACAACAAAATTCGACAAACACAAGCATTATTTCAAAAAAACTTTGCAAAGGGTTTAAATCCCCTTCGCAAAGTCTTTACCTTCTTAACATGGCTCCTACTGTAAACGCAATATTCGCTGGGCGTTCTGCTAACCGTCTCATCAAATACGTGTACCAATCCACACCATGCGGAACGTAAATGACAACACGATAACCTTGTCGAACTAACTCTTGTTGTCGTCTCGGTCGCATGCCTTGAAGCATTTGAAATTCAAACCGTGATGGATCAATCTGTTTCATATGAATAAAGTCAATGATTTGTTGAATGATCTGTTCATCATGTGTCGCGATTTGAGTATATTTTCCTCGGAGTAAATTAACCTTTATTAACTGAAGGTACGTCTCATCGACTGTTTTCTTCGGTTTGATATAGAATTCCTCGTCTCCGTCGTACGCTCCTTTAACGACACGTACTGTTGCCTGAAGACGTTCTAGATCAAAACGACTTCGATGGACATTTGCCTGTAGCGCAATCCCGACGTTCGGATAATGTTCATGTACACGCTCGAATACTTGGATAATCGACTCGACCATCATCGCTTCCTCCATATTGACGGTTACGCGCATGTTTCGTTGATCTGCAGCCTCTGCAATACGACTTAACTGTTGGTAGGCGATATCCGAATCAATTCTTAATCCGATTGATGTTAGCTTTAAAGATACTTGTGCGTCTAGATTATATGTTTTGATCTGTCCGATGACTTTGATGCATTCATCCGCGATATCTACCGCGTCCTGTTCTGTCTCGACGAACTCGCCTAAACAATCTACTGTCGCGGCTCGTCCATCGTGATTGAATTGTTTGACCGTGTTGAGTGTCTCTTCCGCGCCATGCCCTCCGACGAATAACGTCCCACCAAGTGGTAATCCGACTTTTCTAGCTAATTGAATCAACAGTCTATTCTCAGCTGTATTTTGCAATAGGTTTGTGCAGTAAATTGCAGAAAAAAGTACAGAACTTTGCCAGTACATATTTAATTTC
>NZ_JBOZGJ010000036.1:0-1125 GCF_050846835.1 Exiguobacterium sp. TDN 0502
TTGAGTCCGCCAAGCACTTGAGAATCCCACCCTCACCAACGGTGTGGGCTTGCGGCTTTAGCCGTGGGAGTGTCAAGTCACGCTATGCGGCGTATTATTTTGACGTCTCATTCGAGGAAACCGTCCGTCGTCATGCGATGCGCCAGCCGACGGAGTTTTCTGAGACGGATATGAAACGCTGGTGGTTGGATCAGGATCACCGCCCGTCGGATCGTCTGATTGCTATGGATAGATCGATAGAATCCGTGGTTCAAATGATAAAACAAGAACAGATGGGGGAGAGCGAATGACACCTTACATTTTTGACATGGACGGAACGTTGTTTCAAACGAATGCTGTATTGGCGCATGCGCTAGAAGACGTCTTTCATGAGTTACGACAGGCGGGGCGATGGGAAGGAGAAACCCCGGTCGCCCTCTATCAGCAGATCATGGGCGTGTCGTTACCAGAAGTCTGGCAGACGTTACTGCCGGATTTTTCAGCCGCCGACCAGCAGTCTGCAGATCAAAAGTTTCGACGTAGCATAGAGCAGGCAGTCAAAGCGGGGCTCGGTCGCTTATATCCGGGAACGGTCGAGTTGCTCGCACGTTTAAAACAAGCGGGTCATTCCGTCTATATCGCTAGTAACGGTTGGCCGTCCTACTTATCAGCGATCGTGACGACGTACGGACTCGAAGCGTATATCGATCATGTCTATAGCATCGAAGACATCCGTTCCGGGGATAAATCAACGCTCGTGCAGGAGATTTGTAAGACGCACGACATCACGGCAGGATACGTAGTCGGTGACCGCTTATCTGATTTCAAAGCAGCGCATGCGAACGGACTCGCTGCGATCGGTTGTCAGTTCGATTTTGCACAAGAACAGGAACTGGCAGTCGCTGATCGTGTCGTCCAAGAGTTAAGTGCTGTCTATTAAAAAAGAATGACGCGTCTTTCACGCCCTTTCCTCAGGCGAGACTCAAGCCAGTGTTTCTGCCTCGTTCAGGCAGAAACCCGGGTCTTGATTGTCTCTGAAAGCGCAAAAATGCGCTTTTCCCTGTAGGAGTGAACTGCTCCCTGTCAAGTAGACAGGACAAATAATAAAAATTCTTTAAACGGCTTGAGCTCTGTATTCTAACGGAG
>NZ_JBOZGJ010000037.1:0-852 GCF_050846835.1 Exiguobacterium sp. TDN 0502
TCATAGAACAAGGCCCTCGAAACGACTACACGTTTCGAGGGCCTTTCGTTTATGAAACTGAGTTATGTCCCAGCCTCCTCGCATTAACCAATCACTTGATTGATCTGTTCCATATGGTGTAAATCATGTTGAGCCATTGCTCCGAGGAACTGACCAATCGTCAACTCTTTGTCTTTAATGACGACCTTGTCCTGCAGGCGATCTTCCGGAATCAACTCGACCGCACGGCGCAATAAGTCACGGCTGACTAAAAACTCATCAATCGTTAAGATCCGTTGCTGCTCACGGCTCATCTTCGCTGCTTCCTCATTAACGGCTTGGCTATCCGGCGCAACACGGAATGGTTCACCCGCGAGCAAGTACGGGATGCGCTCTGCGACCATGAAGCGATCCCATGGTGATAAGTGACCGATGATCTCAGCAACTGTCCACTTACCTTCTGCATACGATGTCCGCCACGCCTCTTCTGAAATCTGTTCTAAGTCTTTTACATATGTCATCGTCATCGCATAATGCGAAAGCAACGATTCTTTTGTTTGTTCGTTCATTTCGTCCACCTCTTCTTCGTTTTTCACGTAGGCAACCATAGCACGCACGAAGAAATCGATGCAACAAAAAAGCACCTCAGAATTGAGATGCTTCATAAAAAGCGGAGTCGGTGGGATTCGAACCCACGCGAGCCTTGCGACCCCTAACGGATTTCGAGTCCGTCCCCTTCAGCCGGACTTGGGTACGACTCCATGATTCTACTTATTTTTGGGTAAAAAAAAAGAAGTGGAGGAGGCGGTGGGATTCGAACCCACGCACGGCTTTCGCCGCCTGACGGTTTTCAAGACCGTTCTCTTAAACCAC
>NZ_JBOZGJ010000038.1:0-845 GCF_050846835.1 Exiguobacterium sp. TDN 0502
TGGGCTAACCTAAAATTTTGAGACAATATAAAACACCTTCGGAGTGGTACACTTTTAAAAAGTACTAACATCGGAGGTGTTTTTGCATGGGCAAAAACGTATATTCAAGTGAAGTGAAATGGGCAGTGGTTAAAGATAAGCTGAGTGGTAAGTTAACGACGAAAGAGATCATGGAGAAGTACGGAATCAAAAATGAGTCTCAAATCAAAACATGGATGAGATGGTATCGCTCTAACGAGCATTATCGATTTGATCAGCCCATCGGTAAACAATATACCTATGGACATGGACCAGATTCTGCGAGTGAGAATGAAAAGAGAGAACGACAAATGTCACATCTAAAGATGGAAAATGAGATCTTAAAAAAGTACATGGAGATCGAAAGAGAGTTGAGAAAGAAGTAGTCATAAAAATTGTAGAGCGTCTTCGGGGAAAGTATACAATCACCGCCATTCTTAGCGCTTTGGATGTACCAAGAGCAAGCTATTACCGTTGGATTAAAGAGCCTGCGAAAGCACCCTCGGTGCTCGAAAGAGCCATCATCGAACTAAGTAAACAGACAAAGTATCGGAATGGACATCGAAAAATAAAGGCATTATTACAGCAAATCTATCAGTTGAAAGCCAATCGGAATACCGTACAGAAAATCATGCAAAAACACCATCTCCAATGTCGGATCAAGCCAAAACGAAGATGGAAGTCTCAAGGTGAACGCATCATAACGGCACCGGATCTTATCAAGCGTGATTTCACAGCAAGTAAACCGAATCAGAAATGGGTGACGGATATCACCTATATCCAATATGGCAGCACGACGAAATATCTTTCAACCATCATGGATCTTT
>NZ_JBOZGJ010000039.1:0-688 GCF_050846835.1 Exiguobacterium sp. TDN 0502
AGGATTAGCTCAGCTGGGAGAGCACCTGCCTTACAAGCAGGGGGTCGGCGGTTCGATCCCGTCATCCTCCACCATTTTTATTACACTTGCCGGTGTAGCTCAGCTGGTAGAGCAACTGACTTGTAATCAGTAGGTCGCGGGTTCGACTCCTGTTGCCGGCACCATTTTCATCTTCAATGATCACCAGAATTCAATTATGAATGAAGGTTCTACCTTTTATATCCCTGCCGGGGTGGCGGAACTGGTAGACGCACAGGACTTAAAATCCTGCGGGGGTTTCCCCGTGCCGGTTCGATTCCGGCCCTCGGTACCATTTTCATTTTGATGTTTACTGTTTGATCCTTATATTCCGCACCCTTAGCTCAGCTGGATAGAGTACTTGACTACGAATCAAGGGGTCGGGAGTTCGAATCTCTCAGGGTGCATTTTCGGGAAGTAGCTCAGCTTGGTAGAGCACTTGGTTTGGGACCAAGGGGTCGCAGGTTCGAATCCTGTCTTCCCGACCATCTTCAATTTCATCCCTTTAACGGGGCCTTAGCTCAGCTGGGAGAGCGCCTGCCTTGCACGCAGGAGGTCAGCGGTTCGATCCCGCTAGGCTCCACCATTTTTATGACGAACTTTGAAAACTGAACGATGAGGCAAAAATCGTATTCTACGGAATACAAAAACGAATGAAGCGCAAGCTTCG